>JAFVAS010000077.1 GCA_017480395.1 Oscillospiraceae bacterium
CCTGGAGGCCCGCAAGGCCATCCTGGCCGATCTGGAGGCCATCGGCGCGCTGAAATCCACCGAGCCCCTGAAGCACGACGTGGGCACCTGCTACCGCTGCCACACCACCATCGAGCCGATGGTGTCCAAGCAGTGGTTCGTCGCCATGGAGTCCCTGGCAAAGCCCGCCATCGAGGCGGTGGAGCGGGGGGAGATCAAGTTCGTCCCTGAGCGCTTTACCAAAAACTACCTCAACTGGATGAGCGGCTCCCGGGACTGGTGCATCTCCCGGCAGCTCTGGTGGGGCCACCGCATCCCCGCCTGGTACTGCGACGACTGCGGCGAGACCGTGGTGGCCAAGTCCGCCCCGGAGGCGTGCCCCCGCTGCGGCGGGAAAAAGCTGGAGCAGGATCCGGACACCCTGGACACCTGGTTCTCCTCCGCCCTGTGGCCCTTCACCACCCTGGGCTGGCCCGACGAGAACGCCGAGGACTACCGGTATTTCTACCCCACCAACACCCTGGTCACCGGCTATGACATCATCGGCTTCTGGGTGTCCCGCATGATCTTCTCCGGCCTGGCCTACACCGGCAAGGCCCCCTTTGACACCGTGGTCATCCACGGCATCGTCCGGGACAGCCTGGGGCGCAAGATGTCCAAGTCCCTGGGCAACGGCATCGACCCCCTGGAGGTCATCCAGAAGTACGGTGCCGACGCCCTGCGCATGATGCTGGTCATGGGCTCCACCCCCGGCAACGACATGCGTTACAGCGAGGAGAAGGTCACCGCCATGCGGAACTTCGCCAACAAGATCTGGAACGCCAGCCGGTTCCTGCTGATGAACCTGACCATCGACCAGTGCCGTCTGCCCGAGGAGCTGGAGCTGGAGGACAAGTGGATTCTGGGCAAGCTGAACACCACCGTCCGGGACATGACCGCCCAGCTGGAGCGCTTTGAGATGGGCATTGCCGCCCAGAAGATCTATGACTTCCTCTGGGACGACTTCTGCGACTGGTATATCGAGCTGACCAAGTCCCGCCTCAGCGGCGAGGACGAGGGGGCCAAGGTGCAGGCCCAGCAGGTGCTGTGCTATGTGCTGACCCAGATTTTGAAGCTGCTCCACCCCTTCATGCCCTTCCTCACCGAGGAGATCTGGCAGGCGCTGCCCCACGAGCCCGACTGCACCGGGGACTACCTGATGCTCCAGTCCTGGCCGGTCTACGATCCCGCCCTGTGCTACGACGCCGAGGGCGCCGCCCTGGAGCAGGTGATGGAGGCCATCAAGGCCATCCGCACCCGCCGCAGCGACATGAACGTGCCCCCCGCGAAGAAGGCGGAGCTGACCATCGTCACCGCCGAGCGGGAGGTCTTCACCGCCGGCGTCCCCTTCCTGAAGCGGCTGGCCAACGCCAGCGCGGTGGACTTTGCCGACGAGGCCCCGGCGGATCTGACCGGGCTGGTCAGCATCGTCACCCCCGCCGCCAAGCTCTATATCCCCCTGGCCGAGCTGGTGGATCTGGACGCGGAGCGCGCCCGCATCGCCAAGGAGATCGAGAAGGCGGAGAAGTACTTTGCCAGCATCGAAAAGAAGCTGGCCAACGAGAAGTTCGTCTCCAAGGCCCCCGAGGCGGTGGTGCAGCGGGAGCGGGACAACCTGGAGAAGACCCGGGCCCTCATCGCGCAGCTGCGGGAGTCCGCCGCCGCCCTGGGCTGAATTTGCGCCCTCGACGTAAGTTGACATAAAAATAGACCGAATCGTGCTACAATCACCCTGCATCCCATTGGATGCGGGGTGATTTTTTTGCGTTTCGCCCCGCATTCGGGAAAGACGACCACACAAAGGAGGAGAGCCAATGGCGGAAGAACGCAGAGCCGGCCCGGCGCGCATGGAGGTGCGGCTCACCGGGGAGATCGATCACCACCGGGCGGGGGAGCTGATGCGGGAGCTGGAGGACCGGCTGGATCTGGAGGCCCCGCGGGAGGTGGAGCTGGATCTGTCCGGGGTTGGCTTCATGGACTCCAGCGGCATCGCCCTGCTGATCCGGGTCTATCGGGCCCTGGCCCTTACCGGGGGAACCATGCTGGTGACCCGGGTGCCCAAGCAGCCGGGCAAGGTGCTGCGGGCGGCGGGGCTGAGCCGACTGTTCCCGATCTCTTACCAGTGAAAGCAGAAGGGAGGTTTACATAAATGAAGATCATCAACGAGGCAAGGCTGATTTTTCCCAGCCTGTCCGCCAACGAGAGCTTTGCCCGCTCCGCCGCGTCCTGCTTTGCGGCCCAGCTCGACCCGACGCTGGAGGAGCTGGGGGACATCCGCACCGCCGTCTCCGAGGCGGTGACCAACGCCATCGTCCACGGCTACCCCGACACCCTGGGGGACATCGTGCTGCGGCTGCGGCTGCTGGAGGGGCGGGTGCTGGAGATCCAGGTGAAGGACAAGGGTGTGGGGATCCCGGACGTGGAGAAGGCCCGCAAGCCCCTGTTCACCACCGGGGGAGAGGAGCGCAGCGGGATGGGCTTCACCATCATGGAGAGCTTTATGGACGGCATCCGGGTGCGCTCCGCTCCGGGCAAGGGGACCAGC
The DNA here is from genome assembly GCA_017480395.1 of Oscillospiraceae bacterium. Lineage (GTDB taxonomy): Bacteria > Bacillota > Clostridia > Oscillospirales > Oscillospiraceae > UMGS1766. Next base: position 2,564 of record JAFVAS010000077.1, read on the forward strand.
GTCACCCTGCGCAAGCAGGTCTCCCCCCGGATGCGGGGATGAGTGGGCCATCCCCCGCGCTGCTGGAGGCGGCCAAGCGGGGGGACCGGCAGGCCCAGGAGCGGCTGCTGACCGAGAACAGCCGCCTGGTCTGGAGCATTGTGAGCCGCTATCAGGGCCGGGGCGCGGAGCCGGAGGATCTGTTCCAGCTGGGCTGCATCGGCTTTCTGAAGGCGGTGCAGGGCTTTGACAGCAGCTATGGCACCCAGTTTTCCACCTATGCGGTACCCAAGATCGCCGGGGAGATGCTCCGCTTTCACCGGGATGACGGGGCGGTGAAGGTGAGCCGCACCCTGCGGGAGCAGGCCGTGCGCATCGCCCGGGCCCGCGCGGAGCTGACCCAGCGCGGCGGGGGAGAGCCCTCCCTCTCGGAGCTGGCCCAGGCGCTGGGGATGGAGCCGGAGGAGATCGCCCTGGCGGAGTCGTCGGCGGGGCCGGTGGTCTCCCTCTCCGCCGAGACGGGGGAGGATCTGACGCTGGAGTCGCTGCTGGGGGACGAGGGGATGGAGGAGTCGCTGGTGGAGCGGCTCGACCTGCGCCACGCCATCGCCGCTCTGCCGGAGCGGGAACGGCAGGTGATCTGCCTGCGCTACTACCGCGCCCTCACCCAGGATCAGACCGCCCGCATCGTCGGGGTGAGCCAGGTGCAGATCTCCCGCATTGAGCGCCGGGCGGTGGGCAGGCTGCGGCAGGCCCTTGAAGGGTGACGGACTTTGTGGTACAATGCACCGGAAGACTGTTTCCGGGAGGAATTGCAATGGCCGCAAACACCGTGATCTTTGATATGGACGGCACCATTCTGGATACCCTGGCCGACCTGTGCGACAGCGTCAACGCCACCCTGGCCCACTTCGGCTGGCCGGGGCGGAGCCTGGACGAGGTGCGGCGCTTTGTGGGCAATGGCGCGGCCAAACTTCTGGAGCGGGCTGTCCCGCCGGGCACCAACCCGGAGGAGACCGCCGCCGCCCTGACCTGGTATCGCGCCTGGTACGACGGGCATGCGCGGATCAAGACCGGCCCCTATCCCGGCATCGTGGCGCTGCTGGAGCGGCTGCGGGCGGAGGGGGTGCAGCTTGCCGTGGTCTCCAACAAGCCGGACTCCGCAGTGGGGATTCTGGCCCAGGCCTATTTCCCCGGCCTGTTCGCCTGCGCCGTGGGTGACCGGGAGGGACTGCGCCCCAAGCCGGCGCCGGACGCGGTGCGGCAGGTCATGGACGCCCTGGGCGCACAGGCGGAGACGACGGTCTATGTGGGGGACTCCGACGTGGACATCGCCACCGCCCGGGCGGCGGGGCTGCCCTGTGTCAGCGTCACCTGGGGCTTCCGGGACGAGGCGTTTCTCCGCGATCACGGGGCCCAGACCCTGGCCCACAGCCCGGAGGCGCTGTATCACATTCTGATGGAATAGCAAACGCATACCCTGCCGGAGCGGGCACGCCGCTCTGGCAGGGTATGATGCTTGCGCAGGGTTTGCTTTGCTTATTTTCGATTTCCGTCACCCGCTGGGAAAAATATCTCCGCTGTGGTTGCAAGGGCGGGTCAACTCTGATATAATAC
>JAFVAS010000011.1 GCA_017480395.1 Oscillospiraceae bacterium
AACACCAGCCTCTACTGCTTCGCCGCCTCCCAGGAGAGCGCCCTGCTCATCGGCTCCACCATGGACGAGAGCATGAAGATGAAGATCTGGCGGGTCAACCAGGTGCAGTCCCTGGTCTACCACTACATGTATGAGCACAACCTCTTCGCCCACGCCATCGAGGGGGAGGACGGCACCAAGCGCATCTCCATCGCCCTGGTGGGCCTGGGGCGCTACGGCACCGAGTTTTTAAAGGCCGCCGTCTGGTGCGGCCAGCTCCCGGGCTATCAGCTCTCCCTCCACATCTTTGACGCCGACCCCGACGCGGAGGACCGCTTTGCCGCCCAGTGCCCGGAGCTGATGGAGCTGAACCACAACACCATCGACGGCGAGGCCCACTACGACATCTGGTTCCACCGCAGCGCGGACGGCGGCGGCATCAACGTCCACTCCCCCGCCTTCCACACCCTCCTGGCCGACAACGGCCCCTACACCCAGGCCATCGTCACCCTGGGCAGCGACACGGAGAATCTGGAGACGGCGGTGGCCCTGCGGCGGCTCTTCGCCCGCACCCAGCCCGAGTTCGCCCCCCGCATCGACGCGGTGATCTACCAGCCCAACAAGGCCCAGACCCTGCGGGAGTTCGGCCTGACCGACTACAAGGGCACCAGCTACGACATCCATGTCATCGGCGACCTGGACGCCACCTTCTCCTATGACAGCGTCATGCCCGACGAGCTGGAGCGCCTGGCCCGGGAGCGGCACCTGGCCTGGACGGATCGGAGCAATCCGGAGGCGGTCTACGCCGACACCCGGAAGTTCTACAAGTACGAGTACTTCTACCGCTCCTCCCTGGCCAGCGTCATCCGCCGCAAGATCCGCGCCGACCTGGGCATCCCCGGCATGGACAAGCCGGTGAAGGAGCGCACCCGGGAGGAACGGGTGGGCATCCAGCGCATGGAGCACGCGGGCTGGAACGCCTATATGCGCACCGAGGGCTTCCGCTACTCCCCTGTCCGCAACGACATGGCCCGGCTCCACAACGACCTGATCCCCTTCGATCAGCTCTCTATCGCAGAACAAGAGAAGGATGACGACTGAAACCCAGACACAACAAAATCCCCACCCGAACACACGGGTGGGGATTCATTTTTAAGCTGTGGAATGTGCGGCGGGTCAGACAGAATCGCTCACGGAATAGGCCGCGGGCATGGCCTGCTGTCCCGGTCTGTTCCCACCCGCGCAGCGGGAGGGAACCAAAAATCTCAGACAGAATGGCTCACGGAATAGGCCGCGCGCATGGCCTGCTGCACGGTGGCGGGCTTTTTGCAGTCGCCGATGACGGCGAAGCGTCCCGCCACGTCGTGGAAGGCCAGGGCCTCCTCCAGCTTGGGCCGCATACCCAGGGAGATGACCACGCTGTCGCAGGGCACCACCTGCTCCTTGCCGTCCTGGTCGCGATACTTGACGCAGTCGTCCTCCACGGCGGTGACGGTGGCGCGGACGGCGGAGTGGAAGTTGGGCAGGCTCTCCCAGACGGCGGAGAACATGGAATAGTAGTGGATGGCGGTGGACTCGGGGGCCAGCATGTGGGTCATCTCCAGCACGGTGACCTCCCGCCCGTTCTGGGCCAGGTGGATACCGGCCTCCACGCCGACCTCGCCGCCGCCGATGACCACAACCCGCTGGCCCACCTGCTCCGGCTTCATCATGGCGTCGGTGGCCACGATGACGTGGGGCTTGTCCAGGCCGGGGATGGGGGGCTTGGCGGGCACGGCACCCAGGGCGGAGATCACCATGTCATAGCCCTCGCCCTCCAGGGTCTCCGGGGTGGCATAGGTGTTCAGGCGCACGTCGATGGGCCGCTTCTCCACCTGGTGGATCAGGTACTTGCGGAGGTCGTTCAGCGTCCACTTGAAGGGGACGTAGGCGGCGTGCCTGATGGCGCCGCCCAGCTCGCCCTCCGCCTCGTAGAGGGTGACGCTGTGGCCCCGGTCGCACAGCTCCATGGCCGCCTTCATCCCGGCGGGGCCGCCGCCGACCACGGCGATCTTCATGGGGGGCTGGGGCTTGGACTCCAGCTTGTCCAGCCGGTGCTCGATGCCGATCTTGGGGTTGACGGAGCAGACGGAGACAAAGGCGTCGTGGGGCCCGCGGCCATGGCACTTGTTGCAGCGCAGACAGGGCACCAGGTCGTCATCCCTGCCCTGGATCAGCAGCTCGCCATAGTCCGGGTTGGAGATGAAGGCCCGGGCGGCGGAGACGATGTCCACCTTGCCCTCGGCCACGGCGGCGTCGATGTCGTCAAAGTAGTGGAAGCCGCCGACGCAGGCCACCTTCATCTTCAGGCCCTTGGCCTTGGCGTTCTCGGCGTACTTCAGGAAGGGGGTGTGCTGCAGCTCATAGGGGATCGGGTGGTTGGGGTCGGCCTCCCCGGCGCGGAACTGGACGATGTCCACATAGGGCTCCATCGCCTTCAGCATCTCCACGCCCTCGTCCATGGTGTAGCCCCCCTCCGGCTCCTCGCCGGAGAACAGCACCTCCACGATCATGTCCCGGCCGGCGGCCTCCCGGATGGCCTTCATGCACTGCAGCGGGAAGCGCAGGCGGTTGGCCAGGCTGCCGCCGTACTGGTCGGTGCGGCGGTTGGTCAGCGGGGAGAGGAACTGGGTGGGCAGCTGCCCGCGATAACACAGGTGGATGGACACCATGTCAAAGTCCAGGAATTTCAGCACCTTCACCTGCTCGGCCAGGGAGCGGGCGATCCAGTCCATCTGCTCCTCGGTGCAGTTTTTCACCGCCGCCACCGCGTCGGCGTTCATCCGATCCGACTGGGTGAAGGGGTCCACGTCCTGCTCGGACAGGGGCTTGGAGTTGGCGATCTCGCTGTAACGCAGGATCTTCAGAGACCCGTCGGGCTGCTGGAGGGGATAGCCGGAGGGCGGCCCCACGAAGAAGCCCATGCAGGCCAGGGAATTGTGGTAGTGGATGGCGTCGGCCAGCTGCATCAGGTAGTTCTGACAGGCCGGGTTGTAGAGGTCATAGTCCGGGAAGTGGGTAAAGTCCGCCTCCATCGGCACCAGCATCCCCCGGGAGAAGTTGTTGATGCCCATACAGGTGACAATGGCCGCCGACTTGGCCTTGTTGGCGTAGTGGGTGATGACGCTGTCGGCGGGATAGGGCTCGTCCCCCTGCAAAAAGTGGGGCAGGGAGTTGGATGCCTCCAGCCGGTTCTTCAGCACCTTGCCCCGGATGACCAGCGGGGAGAGCACATGGCAGTATTTTGCGCCCATTTTGGTTCCTCCTTTTCTCAAGCTCAGATAAAATGACCAGAAAAAGGGCTGGACTCCGCAAACGGAATCCAGCCCTCGTTTGCTTACAGGATTTCAGCAATCACAGGGTGTTCGCCCGGAGATCAATGCTCCCAATCGAAGCCGGTGATCTCGGCGGCCTTCTCCAGGATGACGGTCATGCCCTCGGTCTTGCCGTTGCGCTCGGCGCGGGCCATGGCGTCGTTGGCCTTGGCGATGAAGGTGGCCTCCCAGACCTTGTCCATGTCAGCCTGGGACAGCTCGACGATGGTGCCGCCGTGAGAGGTGATGGTGTCCAGGTCGTCGGCGATGGCGTCGTCATACATGCCGGCGGAGTAATTCTCCACCTCGGCGCAGGCGTCCTCAATGGCGGCGCGCTGGCCGTCGGTCAGGCCGTTCCACCAGTCCAGATTGACGGTGAAGAAGTTGCCGCCGGTGTAGGTGCCGTCCAGGGACCACCAGGGGGCGACCTCATACCAGGCCATGGAGACCATGGGGGCCAGGCCCATCTGGGTGGCCTGAATCAGGCCGCGGTTCAGGGCGTCATAGCAGTCGGGGGGCATGACGGGAGTGACCTGGAAGCCCAGATACTCGAAGATGGCGGCGTCGAAGTTGCCGAAGGAGCCGCACTTGGCGACCATGTCGTCCAGATCGGTGTACTCGAAGCTGGCGCAGAAGGCGTTGGCGCCGCCGGCGATGACGTTCAGGTACTTGATGCCCAGCTCCTCAGCCTCGCCCTGGATCAGCGCGGAGGTCTCGGGATCCTGGAACATCAGGATGTCAAAGTAGTCCAGGGCAGCCTTGGTGCCGCCGGGGGCAAAGCCGGGCATGGACATGTAGGGGACGGTGTCCAGGTGGGGCATGTGGCCGAAGGCGATCATGTCCACGATGCCGTCCTGCACGGCCTTCAGCTCGCCGTTGGAGTCATACAGGGTGCCGCCCCAGGTGATGTCCACGGTGATCTTGCCGTCGGTGATCTGATCCAGATAGTCGATGAAGTGCTTCTGGATGATGCCGCCGGTCTCGGTCTCCTGGTAGGTAGAGGAGAAGGTGATGGTCAGGGGATCGACGTCGGCAAAGCCGGCATCCCCGGCGGGGGCGGAATCTCCAGCGGGGGCGGTGGTGTCCCCGGCGGGGGCGGAGCTGGAGCTGCCGCAGGCGACCAGGGCGAAGGCCATGGCCAGGGCCAGCAGCAGGGCGATCAGTTTTTTCATTGGTTTTCCTCCTTTTTTCACTTTAGCTTTATGGACTGGACGCGCTCACCTCGCGGCGGCGCATCCGAAAGCCAACGGGTTTGGTATGCGCGCTGCCCTCACCCCAGCGCACCGGTGATGGTGGGCAGGAAGGTGACGATCTGGGGGAACAGACCGATCAGCAGCACAATGATGATCTCGCAGATGAAGTAGGGCACCACGCCCTTGAAGATCTCCGAGGAGTTGATGCGCAGGGCGTTGGCGGTGGCGAAGACGTTCATGCCGATGGGCGGGGTCAGGCCCGCGATCTCCGCCACAAAGCACAGGGCGATGACCAGGGCGTAGGGGGAATAGCCCATGCCGGTCAGGATGGGGAACACCACAGGCACCGTGATGATGATGATGGAGACGATGTCCATGATGCAGCCGCAGAACACATACAGCAGGATGACCAGCAGGAAGATGATGAACGCGGGGGCATGGATGGAGGCGATGGCCTGGGACAGGAAGTCGGCCAGCTTGGTGGCGGCGATGAACTTGGAGAAGATCTGGCCGCCGACGATGATGGGGAAGATGCCGGCCTCCATCTGGGCCGCGTCCACGATGCAGGCGAAAATATCCTTGAGGGACATCTTCTTGCACAGGGCGTAGATGCACACGGCGAAGGCGCCGATGGCGCCGCCGACGGTGGCGGTGAACCAACCGGCAAAGGTGCCGCCGATGATCAGACCGAAGAGCAGCAGGATGGGGATCAGCAGCCGCAGGGCGAAGACCTTCTCCTTGGCGGGCACCTTGGGGCCGCCCCCGGGGGGCAGAGCGCCGGGATGGAGCACGCCGATGATGCGCACGGTGACGCCCAGGGCGATGGCGGTGATGATGCCGGGGATGATGCCGCCCATCAGGGCGGTGCCCACGGACATGGTCATGGGGGCCACCAGGCAGAACATGATGATGCCCATGGAGGGCGGAATCAGGGTGGACAGCGCGCCGGCGGAGGCGATGCAGCCCAGGGAGTACTTGCGGTTGTAGTGGGCGCGCTCCAGCTCGGGCATGGCCAGACGGCCGAAGACGATGTTGCCCGCGACGGAGGAGCCGGAGCAGGCGCCGAAGATGGCGTTGGCCCCGATGACCGTGAAGAGCAGGCCGCCCTTGATGCGGCCCAGGAAGGCGTGCATGGCCTTGAACGCGCCCTCGGCGATGCCGGTCTCACCGGCCAGGGCTCCCACCAGCATGAACATGGGCAGCACCGCGTAGTCGTAGTTCGCGCCCAATGTGAATGGGTAGGTGGTGAACATGTTCAGCGCCATCTTGGGGTCGCCGCCCTTGAGGATGACGAAGCCCAGGAAGGAGGTGGACAGCAGGGAAATGAAGATGGGGACGCCGGCGAACACCATCACCAGCATCAGAACGAAGATCAGAAGACCGATGACCCAGGGTGCCATTACTTGTCCCCTCCTTCCTCAGGCTCCGCCGCGTCCTCCGCGGGGGCGTTGGGATCGGGGATCGCGGGGTGATAGCCCACGATGTCCCGGGCGATGGCCCACCCGAAGGAGAAGGCCAGCATGATGAAGCCGATGGACATGATGAGGGCGAAGGGCCACAGGGGGAAGCCCACGCCGGAGACAGAGCTCATCTTATGGATGGCGATGATCTCCGCCATCTGGTCGAAGCCCAGCTTGGCGACGACGAGGCAGACCGCGATGCCGATCAGGTCGGCGATGATGCCGATGACGTTCTGCACCGCCTGGGGCAGCTTGGAGGACAGCAGGTCCACCTTGGTGTGGCCCCGGTCCAGGGTGACAAAGGCGGCGGCCAGGAACACCACCGGGATGTGGAGATACTGGATGATCTCGGTGGAGGCGGGGATGCCGGTGATGGGCAGGCCCAGGCCGCGCAGCTTCTCGCCGATGACGTTGAAGAAGGCGACCAGCATAATGCCGATCAGACATGCGCCGGAGATGTAGGTGATGACATGCAGCACCCGGCACACCACGGCGTCCGCCTTCGCAAAGCCGCTGTTTTGCGAATGACTCACGTTTCTCTCAACTCCTTTTCTCCCCCACCGCCCCTTCTGGAAGGAACATACATAAAAGTGGAGGCGTATAGAGTTATTATAAGGCCATTCCCCAGGGCGGGCAAGCGCAATTTCTTTATCGGCCCATAACATTTTTGCATGAGAGCGGTTGCGATTTCGGTTATGACCCGTTATAATGAAGGGGAAAACGCCGCCGAAGGGCGGCGAATCGGGAAGGAGGCTGTCCCCATGACCACCGCCCAACTGCACACCTTTATCAGCGTCTGCAAGAGCATGAGCTTTACCCAGGCCGCCCGGGAGCGCTATATCTCCCAGCCGGCGGTCAGCCGCCAGATGGCCAACCTGGAGGACGAGCTGGGCACCCCCCTCTTCGACCGCACCCGCTCCACCATTCAGCTCACCGCCGCCGGACGGCACCTCTACCAGCACCTCACCCCCATCCTCGACCGGCTGGACGCCCTGCTCAACCAGATCAGCGAGATGGGCGGCGGCGAGGCCAGCACCCTCTCCATCGGCCTGATGCTGGATCAGAGCATGGACCGCCACATCAGCCGCGCCCTGCAGTGGTTCCGCCAGAGCCACAACATCTCCATCACCATCCTCCAGCTCGACCTGCTGGAGCTGATGGCCGCCCTGAAGAACGGCACCATCGACATCGCCGTCAGCGTCTCCGCCACCGAGGACATGTTCGCCGGGTTCCAGCGCTTCCTCTACGCCGAGGAGGCCATGTGCTTCGCCGCCCGGCGGGATCAGCTCTACCGCTTCAACACCTCCACGGAGGAGGCCATGCGCCAGTTTTTGCAGGCCCATCCGGTGCTGGTGCCCCGGAAGGAGGCCTTCCCCAAGGAGCAGCACGCCGCCCTCTACCGCAACCAGACCACCCCCTTCCCGGAGTACGAGGTGGAGTATGACCTGGCCTCCATCTCCCCCATGGTGGCCGCCGGGCTGGCCGCCACCGTCGTCAACGAGAGCAACACCCTCGCCGTGGAT
>JAFVAS010000078.1 GCA_017480395.1 Oscillospiraceae bacterium
AGCGGCTTCTCCAGACTTCCGCCGTTGACGCCGATGCGGATCGGGATCCCCCGGTTGGCACAGGCGGTGGCTACCGCCTTGACCCGATCCTCCCCGCCGATGTTGCCGGGGTTGATGCGCACCTTGTCCGCACCGGCGGCGATGGACTCCAGCGCAAGCTTGTAGTCAAAGTGGATGTCCACCACCAGGGGGATGTCGATGCGCTCCTTGATGGCGCCCACCGCCTTGGCCGCAGCCATGTCCGGCACGGCGACACGGATGATTTCGCACCCGGCGGCGGCGAGCTGGTTGATCTGCCGGACGGTGGCCTCTACGTCACTGGTTTTGGTATTGCACATGGACTGAATGCGCACCGGCGCGCCGCCGCCCACCGGGACATTCCCCACGCGGATCTGTTTTGTCATATTGGTTCAACCTCCGATGAGGCGCATGATGTCCTGAATTGCCACAAAGGCCATCAGCGCCAGCAGAAGCAGCATCCCGGCCATGTGGACATAGCCCTCATACTTGCCGGGAATCCTTCTGCGGAAAACAAGGTACAAAAGTCCGTTCAGAATCAGGAAGAAGACGCGGCCTCCGTCCAGCGCAGGCAGGGGAAGCAGGTTCATGACCGCCAGGTTGACGGCGATGAAGGAGCCGAAATAGAGCAGGTTGAGCAGCGCATCCCTCCAGGTGGCAGAGCTCTCCCCCACGTCGCTCATGGCGCCCACGATCCCGATGGGGCCGGAGAGATCGCTCACCCCGGCGCGGCCGGAGACCAGATCCTCCAGGCTGAACCACACCATCCGGGCAAAGTCGGCGCTGGAACGGATGGCAAGGCTCAGGTTCCCCCCGATGCTGCCCTCTCGGGTGGAAAAGTACAGGCCATAGCGCTGTACCACCTGGCCGTCCTCGGTGTACTCGTGGAGCGCCAGGGGCACGTCATGCAGGGCCAGCTTCTGTCCGTCCCGGCGGATGACCGGCTCAACGGTCTCCCCGTTGCCCCGCCCCAGGAGGGTGGAGACGTCGGTGCTCAGCCACACCGGGTGGCCGTTGATGCGCAGAAACTCGTCCCCGACCTGGAGATACCCCTCCTCATAGGCGGGACAACCCTCCATGAAGTCGGCGATCACCGGGACGACATAGGCCTTTGTCCCGGAGTAGAGCAGCAGCAGAATGACCAGGCCCGCCAGAAAATTCATGGCGGAGCCGGCGATCAGGATCAAAAACCGCTTCCAGCCCTTGGCGGCGGAGAAGCTGCGGGGATCGCCGGTATCCTCGTCCTCCCCCTCCATGGCGCAGTAGCCGCCGACGGGGAACAGACGCAGAGAGTACAGCGTCTCCTTCCACTGCTTGTGCAGCAGCTGGGGGCCCATGCCGATGGCGTATTCGTTCACCTTCACGCCGCAGGCTTTGGCGACGATAAAGTGTCCGAACTCATGGATGGCAATCAGAAAGCCGAAAAATAAAATGGCAAAGAGAATATAGAGCATACAATCTCCTTATCGAGAAGCCTTGGAATAGACCGCCTCCCGGGCGGCGGCGTCGGAGCGCAGCACCGCGTCCAGCGTCTCCGCCGGTTCCGCCTCAACCACGGACAGGGCGTATTCCACCAGATCCGGAATGTCCATAAAGCCGATCTGATCCCGGAGGAAGAGCCCCACCGCCGCCTCGTTGGCGCCGTTCATGATGGCGCAGGGCGTGCCGGGACGGCGGGCGCACTCCAGGGCAATCCCCAGACAGCGGAAGGTCTCCGGATCGGGCCGCTCAAAGGTCAGCGGCGGGCAGGAGAACAGGTCAAGCTGCGTCGCGGCGGCGGCGGTGCGGTCGGGCCACGTCAGCGCGTACTGGATGGGCAGGCGCATATCCGCCGTGCCGATCTGGGCCAGAATCGCATTATCACAGTATTCCACCAGGGAGTGAATGATGCTCTGCCGGTGGACAGCAATCTGAATTTTTTCCGGGGGCATATGATATAGGCGCATCGCCTCGATGAACTCCAGCCCCTTGTTCATCAGGGTGGCGGAGTCGATGGTGATTTTGGCGCCCATCGTCCAGTTGGGATGCTTCAGCGCGTCGGCGCGGGTGACGCCGCGCAGCTCTTCCCGGGTGCGGCCAAAGAACGGGCCGCCGGAGGCGGTCAGAATCAGCCGTTTGACCTCGGAGTGGTGCACCCCCTGGAGGCATTGGAAGATGGCGGAATGCTCCGAGTCCACCGGGACGATGTCAACGCCCTGGGCGGCGGCGCGGGCCATGACCAGCTCTCCGGCGCAGACCAGCGTCTCCTTATTGGCCAGCGCAATGCGCTTTTTCGCGTCGATGGCGGCCAGGGTGGGCTGCAGGCCGATCATTCCCATGACGGCGGTGACCACCGTGTCGGCGCACTCCAGCGTGGCGGCCTCGATCAGGCCGTCCATACCGCTGGCCACCTGGATACCGGCGTCCGCGAGACGGACGCGCAGGTCAGCAGCGGCGGCGGCATCATAGGCGACGACCAGCTCCGGGCGAAACTCCCGGGCCTGCTCCTCCAGCTTCTCCACGCTTTTATTCGCGGTGATGGCCGCCACGCGAAGGCCGCATTGGCGGGCGACATCCAGGGTCTGGGTGCCGATGGAGCCGGTGGAGCCCAGAACAGACAGCACGTTTGACATAGTCTCACCTCACGGTTAAAACAGCGAAAAGATCATGTGGAACAGCAGCACCAGCGGGGCGCAGAACACCATGCTGTCAAACCGATCCATCATACCCCCATGGCCGGGCAGCAGATTGCCGTAGTCCTTGACGCCGCACTCCCGCTTGATCAGAGAGAAGGACAGATCCCCCAGCTCGGTGAAGCAGCCGCCCAGGAGTCCCGTGACCATCAGCCAGACCAGGTTGGCGTGAAAATGCAGGCCATACCGCACCACAAGGCCGAAAATCAGCGCATAGATCACGCCGGTGACCAGGCCGCCCAGAAACCCCTCCAGCGATTTGTTGGGGCTGACGCGGGTGATCCCACGGTGCTTTCCCAGCAGCATTCCGGCAAAATAGGCTCCGGCGTCGGTGATAAAGGCCAGGCCAATGGTGAACATCACAAGGATCCTGCCGTGCTCCTCCCCCATCAGATAGACCAGGGCGGAGAGGAAGAGCGGCATGATGATCCCGGCGAACAGGGCGGCAAATAGATCCTCATATCGGATCGCCCGGTCGGAATCATAGGCCCGCACGGCGGCAAAAAAGAGGGCGGAGAAGAGCAGGAAGGCCACCAGCGCAATCCAGGTGCCCCGTCCCACCATCAGGAATGGGACGATTGCCGCAGCCAGGGCGGTCAGGCAGTAGAGGGGCAGCGTCAGCCTTGCGGATGCGTGGATCAGCTCCCACGCGGCGAGGGCGGCAATCACCGCCACCACACAGGTGAAAACCCACTTAGGGGGCAGCAGAATCAGCAGGATCTGCAGCGGAACGAAGATAACTCCGACCAAGACTCGTTTCAACATGCGTTATACCCCTCCAAACCGGCGTGAGCGCTTCTGATAGCTGGCAATGGCGCGCAGCAGCTCCTCCCTGTCAAAGTCGGGCCAGAGCACTTCGGTGAAGTAGAACTCCGAATAGGCGCTCTGCCAGAGCAAAAAGTTGGAGATACGGATCTCCCCGCTGGGACGGATGACCAGATCGGGATCGGGCACACCTGCGGAGTAGAGATGGGCGGAAATATCCGCCTCGGTCAGATCGCTGAGCGGTCTCCCCTGCTCCTCCAGCTCCGCGGCGGCGGCCCGGGCGGCGTGGACGATCTCGTCCCGACCGCCGTAGTTCAGGCAGATGTTGGCCTGACAGGCACTGAATTCCGCCGTCGCCTCCTCCGCCCGATGGCACAGCTCCAGAAGATCCGGGCTCAGCGGGGACAGGTCTCCGAAAAATGTCAGACGAATCCCGTTCTTTCGGGCGTCC
>JAFVAS010000079.1 GCA_017480395.1 Oscillospiraceae bacterium
CACCAGCAGTTGTGCCGGGCGTCGCGATAGCGCCGGCGCATCTCGTCGAGGAACGCCCGGGCCTCCGCCTCGGTCTCCACCGGCTGGAGGTGTCCGATGAACCGGGAGCGCTTCTCCACAAACTCCGTCTCGGCGGCGCGGGTGGGGATAAAATACTCCGTCATCGCTCCCAGTCCTCCTGGTGGTCGGACAGAGGCGGGTAGACATAATCCTTGCATTGGCCCAGCAGCCGGGGCGTCAGCACCGCCACCACCCGGATGGTGTCCTCATACTCCACCGACTCCACCTTTGCCTCACGGTAGAGGGTGTCCAGCACGCCCCCCTTGTCGTAGGGCAGACGCAGCTCCACCCGGCGCACCCCGGTGTCCAGCTTTCCGGCGATCTTCTCCAGCAGCTTGTCCAGCCCCTCCCCGCTGAGGGCGGAGACGGAGACGATGTTCTCCCCGTGGGGCAGGATGTCCCCCATATAGAGATCCATCTTATTAAAGACCTCCAGCCGGGGCGTCTGCTCCGCCCCCAGCTCCCTGATGAGGCCGTCCACCACCTCCGCCTGCTCCCGCCACTCCGGGTTGGTCACGTCGATGACGTGCAGCAGCAGGTCGGCGAATTGCAGCTCCTCCAAAGTGGCCTTAAAGGCCTCCACCAGATGGTGGGGCAGCTTGCGGATAAAGCCCACCGTGTCGCTGAGCAGCACGGTGCAGGTGTCGCTGATCTCCAGGGTGCGGGTGGTGGTGTCCAGGGTGTCGAACAGGCGGTCGTTGGCCGGAATGTCTGCCCCGGTCAGGGCGTTGAGCAGGCTGGATTTGCCCGCGTTGGTATAGCCCACCAGGGCGACCACCGGCACCTCGTTCTTGATGCGCCGCTCCCGCTGCACCGCCCGCACCCGGCGCACCTCCCGCAGCTCGTCCTCCAGCTTCTGGATTTTGCGGCGGATGTGGCGGCGGTCGGACTCCAGCTGGGTCTCGCCGGGGCCGCGGGTGCCGATGGGCGACTTCCCGCCGGCGGCGTTCTGCCGGGTCAGGTGCTTCCACATGCCCGTCAGCCGGGGCAGCAGGTATTTGTACTGGGCCAGCTCCACCTGGAGCCGTCCCTCCCGGGTTCTGGCCCGTTGGGCGAAGATGTCGAGAATCAGGGCGGAGCGGTCCATCACCTGGACGCCGATCCGCTCGGTCAGCACCCGCACCTGGCTGGGGGACAAATCGTTGTCGAAGATGACGAGGTCGGCCCCGCTGGCGGCAACAAATTCCTTGACCTCCTCCACCTTGCCGTCTCCGATGAAGGTGCCGGGATCGGGGGATTCCTTGTTCTGGATGATGACCCCCAGGCACTCCCCTCCCGCCGTGTCCAGCAGGGCGGCCAGCTCCTCCATGGTGGAGTCGGTGGCGTTGTCGTCACGGCTGAGCCGGGGGCTGTTCAGCCCCACCAGCACAGCGCGGTTGATTTTTTCCTCAATGATCTCAGGCATAAGCTCCTCCAAAGGTTTGATCTGTCTTTCTGTCTTTAATATATCATTCCCCGCCGGAAAAAGCAATTATGCGGAGGGCAAGAAAACACCGTTCCGGGACGGAACGGTGTTTTTGTCCTCATCGGTCGGCGTAGGCCTCCACGATCTCCGCGATATACATGTCGTGATAATCCTGCTCCGGATAGTGCGCCTCGGCAATGCCCTCCACCAGGAAGCTGTCGGGGTCGATGCGCTGGCGGTAGAGCTTCCGGCAGACCAGCACCGTCTCCGCCTCCTCAAAATAGGGCGCGCCACAGGAGGCCAGGGCCACATGCAGGCCGCTTCCGGCGATCTTGTCCTCGTCCCGGCCGCTGACCCGGCCGCAGTAGACCAGCGTTGTGCGGTATGCCTCCGGCAGCAGAGAGAGGGTGAAATAGTCCTCGGCGTCCACAAACTCCTTGGTGTAGCGCTGGGGCCGCAGATAGATGGTGGCCACCTGTTTGCCCCAGAGGATGCCCAGGCCGCCCCAGCTGGCGGTCATGGTGTTGCAGCGCTCGGCGTTCCCCGCCGTCACCAGCAGCCACTGGTCGCCGATGGCGCGGAAGGGCTCCAGAGCCAGGGATTTCGGGTCGATTTTAGTTAACATAATAATTCCTCCCTCCAAATTGGGACACAAAACCCCTGCACCGTAGGGATGCAGGGGTTCTCTTGCTGTGGAACGGAAAAAGATCAGCCCAGACCGTACTTCTTGTTGAAGCGGCTGACGCGTCCGCCGGTATCGATGACCTTCTGCTTACCGGTGTAGAAGGGGTGGCACTTGGCACAAACTTCCACGCGGATATCCTTCTTGGTGGAGCCGGTGGGATAGACGGCGCCGCAAGCACAGCGGATGGTGGTCTGCTGATAGTTGGGATGGATTCCTTCCTTCATTGCTGTTTCACCCCTTTCGAAAAATCACAGATTGGTTACGCCCGGTAGGCACACTTCGTTGCATACCACGTAAGCTCTAGTATCTTACCACGTCGCAGCCAAAAAAGCAATGATTTTTTTGCGTTTTCCAAAAGTTTTTATTTCAGCTCCCAGGCGGTGTCGGTGGCGAAGAACCAGAGGCAGCGATGGGCCACCGGCTTTCCGGTGATCCGGCTCAGGGCGGAGGTGTAGACCTCCATCTGGGTGCGGTAGACCTCGGCGCGTTGGGCCTCCTGCCCGGGGCGGATGCGGTCGGTCTTGAAGTCCACGACGCACAGCCCGTCCGTGCCGGTGAAGCAGCAGTCGATGACGCCCTGGAGCAGCACCCGCTCCCCTGCCGGGAGGCTGGGATCCAGCTTCGACGCCTGCTCCAGCACGGAGAATTTGAACTCCCGGCGCAGATCGTCGGCGGCGAGGGCCGCCCGGCCCAGGGGCGAGGCAAAGAAGGCGGCCACCCGCTCGGGCCGCACCGCCCGGCCCATCTCCTCCGTCAGGCACTCCAGCGCCACCAGCCGGTCGATCTCCTCCTGCACCAGGGCGGCGGAGCCGGTCATCTCCGGGCGGATGAGCTGCATCACCGTGTGGACGGCGGTGCCGATCTGGGTGGGGGTCAGTCCCCGCTCCGCCTCCTCAAACCGGGGACGGCGGAAGGAAAGATCTCCCCCGCCCTGCTCGGTCTGCTCGGCGGCCTCCTCGTCCAGCACCCGGCCCTTGAGCTGGGTGGCCGTGGCCTTGGAGGGGACGTTGGCCAGGGCTGCGTAGGGATAGCGCCAGGCGAGGGCTTCCAGCGTCTCCGGGGGCAGCGTGCGGGTATCGCTTCCCGGCTCCGCCTTATTGACCCGTGTCCGGTCAGGGATCCGGGCGGCGATATAGCGCACGTCCCATCGATCCTTCTGCACCAGCGCGGCGCAGCTGACGCCCCCCTTCTCCCGGAGCACCTGGGCGTCGGGCCGGGCAAGGGCGGGCAGCAGAATCCAGTCCCCCATGCAGTTCAGCGCGCTGAGGGCCTCCGGATCCGGATGCGCCCCCGCGTCCCCCGCCCGCTTCTGGGCGGCGGCGGCCCAGTCCCGGGTGGTGTAGAGCAGGATCAGCTTCTCCCGCGCCCGGGTCATTGCCACATAGAGCAGCCGCAGCTCCTCCGCCTTCATTTCCTTATCCAGCTGGAGGGCCACCGCCCGGCGAGCCAGGGTGGTGTACTCGATGCGCTTCTCCGTGTCCAGCCCCTTGGGCCCCACCCCCAGCCGGGGGTGGAAGAGCACTGGGCGCATCAGATCCACCCGGTTGAACTGGTGGCTCAGTCCCGCCAGCAGCACCACCGGGAATTCCAGGCCCTTGGACTTGTGGATGGAGAGGATCTGCACGCCCCCCGCCGCCTCTTTTCCGGGGGCGGCCAGACTCTGGCCCGCCTCCCGCATCCGGCGCAGGTGGGTCACCAGGCCAAACACCCCCCGGTGCCCGCCCCGCTCAAAGGCGCGGGCCTGCTCCTGGAGCAGGCGCAGGTTGGCCTGCCGGGCGGAGCCGCCCTCCATGGCCCCGTAGATGAGCATCATTCCCACCTGGTCATAGAGCTCCCCCAGCACCCGGTGACCGCTCTGATCCGCCGCCAGGGCCCGCAGGCGCTCCAGCTCCGTGAGGAAATCGGCGCTCTTGCCGTCGCCATGTTCAGCGGCAAAGCACAGGCAGTCGTAGATGTCCCCCTCCCGGCAATTGGGCCGCAGTTGGGCCAGGTCGCTGCCGGTGAAGTGATAGACCGGGCTGGTCAGCACCGAGAGCAGCGGCACGTCCTGCCGGGGGTTGTCGATGATCTCCAGGAAGGAGACAGCCACCGTCACCTCCTCGGCGGCGAAAAAGTCCCCGGCGGTGTCGGTGCTCCAGGGGATGCGCCATCGATCCAGCGCCTGGGTCAGCCGCCGCAGGATGCTGTTGGGCGAGCGGTGGAGGATCACGATGTCCTCCGCCCGCACCGGGCGCAGCTCCCCCTGCTCCGTGACGGGAAATTTCTCGTCCAGCAGCTGCCGGATGCGGTGGGCGATGAAGTCGCACTCCACCTCGTCCCGGCGGATTCTGGCCTCGTCCTCGGGCTGGGGCAGTTTCGCCATGTCCACCACGTCCAGCTCCAGCCGGGGATCGGGGTGCTCCGGATAGGGCAGGTCGGGAAAGGGGTACAGCCGCTGGTCGTCGGTGTAGTCCATCTCGCCAAAGGCGCGGGACATGATATGTTCAAAGACAAAGTTCGTCCCCTCCAGCACCTGGGGCCGGGAGCGGAAGTTGTAGGAGAGCACCTGCTTGCGCGGCGCCCCCTCCTCCGCCCCCTCGGCGGGGGCAAAGGCGTCGTATTTCTCCAGGAAGATGGAGGGATCGGCCAGCCGGAAGCGGTAGATGGACTGCTTCACGTCCCCCACCTCGAAGAGGTTGCGCCCCTCGTCGCTGACGGCGGCGAAACTGGCGTTCTGCACCTGGTTGGTGTCCTGATAC
>JAFVAS010000080.1 GCA_017480395.1 Oscillospiraceae bacterium
GGAGATGTCCGGGGACTGGCCGTCGATGTTGGTCAGCACGGCGCAGGTCTTGGCGTCAAAGCCCACTTCGGAGCTGGTGTAGCCAATGCGCTCGATGGTCCTGCGGGCGACGGCGGGGATGTCCACCTGGGCGGTGGTGGTGATCTCCCCCATCAGCAGCACCATGCCGGTGGCGGCCACGGTCTCGCAGGCGACCCGGGCGTCGGGATCCTGGGCCAGGATGGCGTCCAGCACCGCGTCGGAGATCTGGTCGCAGATCTTGTCGGGATGTCCCTCGGTGACGGACTCGGAGGTGAAAATTCTGTTTTTGCTCATAGCTGTTTTCCTTTCTGTGTTTTGCCTTGAAACAGCCCCGTGGAATAAAAAATCACGCTCCGGCAGGCGGAACGTGTCTTTCTCGTGTGTACCCTCATCTTTCGATACATACCGCCGGAATTGGCACCTTACTACCGCGCCGTGGCGCGTCGCGCAGGTTGCCGGGCTTCATAGGGCCGATCCCTCCACCACTCTTGATAAGGCTGTTCAATTATGGATATGATTATAGCACAGCCCCCGCCCCTGTCAACCCCTTTCTTCGCCCTTTCTCCCCCCGCCAACTAGACAAAATCCGGATTCTGCACAACGGCAAACTTCTTGACAAATCCCGGCGGACACTATATAGTTATCTAAGTTATAGTGAATTGCTATGCGCTTTTCACGGCCCGCCCGGTTTTCCGCCGGGTCACGGGCTGAAAACACATTTTATTTTCAGGAGGATTCTACTATGGACATCTATGCAAAGCTGACTGAGATTCTGGCCGACCACACCGGGCGTGACGCCGGCGAGTTCACCCGCGACACCACCTTCGAGTCCCTGGGCATCGACTCCCTGGAGACCGTCGAGATGGTCATGGAGCTGGAGGACGATCTGGACGTGGAGCTGGAGCTGGAAGAGAAGATGAACACCATCGGCGAGCTGGTGGACTTCATCGAGAGCAAGCTGTAATTCCGCAATGGGCAAAATCGCCTTTGTCTTTTCCGGCCAGGGGGCCCAGGCCCCCGGCATGGGAAAGGAGCTCTACGACTGCAGCGCCGCCGCAAGGGCGGTGTTTGACGCCTGCGACGCCATCCGTCCCGGCACCAGCGCCCAGTGCTTCTCCGGCACGAAGGAGGAGCTGACCGTCACCGCCAACACCCAGCCGGACATGTTCGCCGTGGAGGTCGCGGCGGCCCGCACCCTGGAGGAGGCGGGCATCCGCGCCGACGTGCTGGCCGGCTTCTCCCTGGGGGAGATCTCCGCGCTGGCCTTCTCCGGCGCGGTCAGCCTGGAGGACGGCTTCTCCCTGGTCTGCCGCCGGGGCGAGCTGATGCAGGCCGCCTCCGACGCGGTGGACTCCGCCATGGTCGCCGTGGTCAAGCTCTCCCCCGCCCAGGTGGAGGCGCTGGCCGGTCAGTTTGAGCAGGTCTATCCCGTGAACTATAACTCCCCGGCTCAGACCGTCTGTGCCGGACTGGCGGCCAATATGGACGGCTTCAAGGCCGCCGTCAAGGCCGCGGGAGGCCGCGCCCTGCCCCTGAAGGTCAGCGGCGGCTTCCACTCCCCCTTCATGCACTCCGCCGCCGTGGGCCTGGCCGACGTGCTCTCCCCCATGGAGATCGCCGCCCCCGCCTGCCCCCTCTACTCCAACGTCACCGCCCGCCCCTACGAGGCCGGGCAGTACAAGAGCCTGCTCTCCCGCCAGGTGGAGAACCCGGTGCGCTGGCAGGCCATTGTGGAGAACATGGTGGCCGACGGGGTGGACACCTTCATCGAGGTCGGCCCGGGCAAGACCCTCTGCGGCCTGATCGCCAAGATCAATCCCGACGTGAAGGTCTTAAACGTGGAGGACGCGGCCAGCCTGCAGCACACCATTGAGGAGGTCAGAGCATGACATTGGAAGGAAAAGTCGCCCTCGTCACCGGCGGAAGCCAGGGCATCGGCGCCGCCATCGCCAGAAAGCTGGCCTCCGAGGGGGCGGACATCGCCATCCTCTATGTGGGCAATCCCGTCCCCGCTGAGGAGACCGTCGCCGCCATCGAGGCCATGGGCCGCAGGGTGTTCTGCCAGGTCTGCGACGTCTCCGACTTTGACGCGACCCAGGCCGCCGTCAAGGAGGTCATCGCCCAGCTGGGCGGCGTGGACATTCTGGTCAACAACGCCGCCATCACCCGGGACAAGGTGCTGCTCGCCATGAGCGAGGCGGACTGGGACAGCGTGCTGGACATCAACCTCAAGAGCATGTTCAACACCATCAAGGCCTGCTACCGCAACTTCATGAAGAAGAAGGCGGGCAGGATCATCAACATCACCAGCGTGGCCGGCATCATGGGCAACGCCGGACAGGCCAACTACGCCTCCTCCAAGGCGGGGGTCATCGGCCTGACCAAGACCGTCGCCCGGGAGCTGGCCTCCCGGCACATCAACTGCAACGCCATCGCCCCCGGCGCCATCCGCACCCCCATGACCGACTCCATGGACCCCAAGGATCTCCAGGCCATTCTGGACACCATCCCCCTGGGCTTTATGGGCGAGGCGGAGGACATCGCGGAGATGGCCGCCTTCCTGGCCAGCGACAAGGCCAAATATATCACCGGCGAGGTCATCCGCATCGACGGCGGCATCGCCATGTGACCCTCGAACCCACGGGCTCCTCTGCCCCGGTTCGGACTACCCCTGAAAGGAAGATTTTATGAGACGAGTCGTCGTGACCGGTCTGGGCGCTGTCACCCCGGTGGGCAACAACGTGCCCGACACCTGGGCGAGCCTGCTGGCCGGAAGGCACGGCATCGCGCCGATCACCAAATTCGACACCACGGAGTACAAGGCCCACCTCGGGGCGGAGGTCAAGGATTTTGACCCCACCCTGACCATGGACCGCAGCTTTGTGCGCCGCAACGATCCCTTCTGCCTCTACGCCGTGGCCGCCGCAGCGGAGGCCATGGACGATTCCGGCCTGGCCGGGACAATCGACCCGGAGCGGCTGGGGGTCTATGTGGCCTCCGGCATCGGCGGCCTGACCACCCTCTGCGCCGAGTACGCCAAGCTGAAGGAGAAGGGACCCCGCCGGGTCTCCCCCTACACCATCACCATGATGATGCCCAACGACGCCCCCGGCGAGATCTCCATCCGCTTCGGCGCCCAGGGCCCCTCCATGGGCTTCACCTCCGCCTGCGCCTCCAGCACCCACGCTCTGGGCGAGGCGTACCGGGCCATCTCCTACGGCTTTGCCGACGCCATCATCGCCGGCGGCGCGGAGGCCACCATCACCGAGATCGGTCTGGCCGGCTTCTCCAACTGCATGGCCCTGGCCACCACCGACGACCCCAACCGGGCCTCCATCCCCTTTGACAAGGAGCGCGGCGGCTTCGTCATGGGCGAGGGCGCGGCCATCCTGATCTTGGAGGAGTACGAGCATGCCAAGGCCCGGGGGGCCAAGATCTACGCCGAAATCTGCGGCTACGGCGCCACCTCCGACGCCCACCACATCACCGCCCCCGATCCCGAGGGCACCCAGGGCGCCCGGGCCATCCGCATGGCCTATGAGCAGGCCGGGGTGGACAGCGAGAAGATCTATATCAACGCCCACGGCACCAGCACCCCGATGAACGACAAGACCGAGACCGCCGCCATCAAAAAGGCGCTGGGGGAGGAGCTGGCCCGCAAGGCCGTGATCTCCTCCACCAAGAGCATGACCGGCCATATGCTGGGTGCCGCCGGGGCCACCGAGGCCGTCGTCTCGGTGCTGGCCATCCAAAACGGCGTGGTGCCCCCCACCATCGGGCTGCAGACCCCCGATCCGGAGTGCGATCTGGACTACTGCCCCAACGTGAAGCGGGACATGGAGATCGACCTGGCCCTCTCCACCTCCCTGGGCTTCGGCGGCCACAACGGCTGCATCGCCTTTAAAAAGGTGGTGGACTGACCATGGATCAGGAAGCGATCAAGAAAATCCTCCCCCACCGGGACAATATGCTCCTGGTGCAGGAGGCGGAGGTCATCGACGGCGTCGCCCACGCCAAATATCACGTCAGCGGCGACGAGTGGTTCCTGAAGGGCCACTTCCCCGGCAACCCGGTTGTCCCCGGCGTCATCCTCTGCGAGATGATGGCCCAGGGGGCCTGCGTCCTGCTGGCCGACGGAGAGATGGGCAATGTCACCCCCATGTTCTCCAGCATGACCAACGTCCGATTCAAAAACCCCGTCAAGCCCGGGGACACCCTGGAGAGCGAGAGCGTCATCACCCGCCACAAGGGCCCCTTCTATTTCGCCTCTGCCAAGGGCTTTGTGGACGGCAAGCTCTGCGTCTCCGCGGAGTTCTCCTTCGCCCTGGTCCGGGGAAACGAGTAAATACACCTCTCAAGGAGAGAAAGTAGGCATTTCATATGCAGCTGAACAATCTGTTTAAACGCCCCAAGCTCGGGGAGACCGAGGCGCCGGAGCCCGCCCTGCGGGGTGACACCGACGACCCCAGCCGCACCTGTCCCCGCTGCCAGAGCGTGATCCCTGAGTACCAGCTCAGCGACCAGGGCTACGTCTGCTCCTGCGGCTATCATTTCCGCATGCCCGCCCGGAAGCGGCTGCTGTCCCTGGTGGACGAGGGCTCCTTCTGGGAGATGGACGCGGAGATGAAGGGGCTCAACCCCCTGGACACCCCCGGCTACGAGGAGAAAAAGGAGAAGCTGCGCAACAGCAGCGGCGAGAACGAGGCCGTCATCTGCGGCCTGGCCCAGATCCACGGCGTCAAGGCCGCCGTCTTTGTGATGGAGCCCTACTTCTTCATGGGCTCCATGGGCTGCGTCGTGGGTGAGAAGATCACCCGCCTGTTTGAGCTGGCCACCGCCGAGCGTCTGCCCGTCGTGGGCTTCACCGTCTCCGGCGGCGCGAGAATGCAGGAGGGCATCCTCTCCCTCATGCAGATGGCCAAGACCTCCGGCGCGGTCAAGATGCACTCCGACGCCGGGCTGTTCTACCTGGTGGTGCTGACCGACCCCACCACCGGCGGCGTCACCGCCAGCTACGGCATGGAGGCGGACATCACCCTGGCCGAGCCCGGCGCGCTGATCGGCTTTGCCGGTCCCCGGGTCATCGAGCAGACCATCCGCAAAAAGCTCCCCGCCGGGTTCCAGCGGGCGGAGTTCCAGGTGGAGCACGGCTTTGTGGACGCCATCGTCCCCCGCCACAACCAGCGGGATCTGATCGGCCGTCTGCTGCACGCCCACATCCAGAAGGAGGTGGCCAAGCATGTCTGAAA
>JAFVAS010000081.1 GCA_017480395.1 Oscillospiraceae bacterium
AACGCTATTGCC
This sequence comes from Oscillospiraceae bacterium, assembly GCA_017480395.1. GTDB lineage: Bacteria > Bacillota > Clostridia > Oscillospirales > Oscillospiraceae > UMGS1766. The sequence continues at coordinate 13 of JAFVAS010000081.1, forward strand.
GGGATCACGGGATTACCGCCTATCGCCACTATGACGAGGACGACGGTTATTCCGGGACGAACTTCAACCGTCCCGGCTTTCTGCGAATGTTGGCGGACATCAAGGCGGGCAAAATCAAGCGGGTCATCGTAAAAGACATGAGCCGTTTTGGTCGTAATTATCTGTAAGTGGGAATGTACACGGAAAGTCTCTTTCCTGACTTTGGCGTACATTTTGTTGCCGTCAATGACGGTGTAGATAGCACGCGGGGCGATAACGAGTTTACCGCAATCCGCAACGTCTTTAATGAGATGTACGCCCGCGACACGTCAAAGAAAATTCGTGCAACATGGCAGAGTAAGGGAAAATCCGGCGAGCATCTTTGCGTAAATCCACCTTATGGGTATATGAAAGACCCGGAGGATAAGAAAAAGTGGATTGTGGACGGGGAAGCTGCTGCTGTTGTGCAAAAGGTGTTCTATCTTTGTGTGGATGGGTTAGGGCCTACGCAAATATGCAGATGGCTTCAGGAGCATGAAATCCTTTGCCCATCTGCATATTTGCTGGCAAAGGGACGTAAGAGTTCGTCGCGTCCACCGCAGAATCCTTATAAATGGTCAAATGAAACAGTATCATCCATGTTGGAACGCATTGAGTATTTAGGTCATACGGCAAACTTCAAGACTACAAAGCTATCCTACAAGAGCAAGAAAACGATAGAGAACGATCCTGACACATGGGCGATCTTTGAGAATACCCAGCCGCCGATCATCGAGGAAAGCGTATTCCTTATCGTGCAGAACATCCGTAAATCCCGGCGTCGCCCTACCAAGATGGGCGATATGGGGATGTTCTCCGGGCTTCTCTATTGTGCAGAATGCGGCGGAAAGATGTATCAATGCAGAGCGACCCACTTCACCGAGGAACAGAAATACTTTATCTGCTCCACCTACCGCAAAGATCGGGAGCTTTGCACGACACATTCTATCCGCAACGTGATCCTGCATGAAATTGTCCTGCGGAATCTCCGTGAGGCGATTCAGTATGTCAATGAGCATGAGGCCGAGTTTATTCAGGATGCGGCAGACAGCAGCATGAGGGATCAGAACGCAGAACTGGCAAGGAAGCGTGAAACACTCTCCAAAGCCGACCAGCGGATCAGCGAACTTGACACGATCATTTCCCATCTGTATGAGGATAATGTTGTCGGCAAGTTGACGGATGAACGCTTTATCAAGCTGTCCCATGACTACGAACAGGAACAAAGCAACTTAAAAAACATGGCGGAGGTTTTACGCCAAGACCTGAAAAAGCAGGATAAGCAGCAAACCGATGTCAAGGCGTTTATATCGGTGGTTAAGAAGTACACGGACATGAAGGAGCTTGATGCTACCATTCTCCGGGAGTTCATCGTCAACATTGAGGTTTCCCATGCTGACAGAAAATCCAGAACGCGGGAGATCACCATCGTTTATAACTTTATCGGTGCATTTGACTTTTCACGGGCTATCGAAAATGCCCAAAACACAGATCAAAAACGGCAAAGAACGGCATAGCCGTTTGAGCTATACCGTTCCTTGCTTCAATGTTTTCTTAATTCACCGCTCCATTCGCGGCGCGCTGTTTTTTGCCGTTTTCCGAATCAGTCGATGAATTCGATCAGCCCGTCTTCCAATTTTGAGACCCGGGCCAGGGACTCCACCCGGATGCCCATCTCCCGCAGGCGGGCCCCGCCGGGCTGGAACGCCTTTTCAATGGCGATGCCGCAGCCCACCAGCTCTGCGCCTGACTGGCGCACGATGTCGATCAGCCCCAGCATGGCCGCGCCGTTGGCCAGGAAGTCGTCGATGAGCAGCACCCGGTCGCCGGGATGGAGGAACTTCTTAGAGACGATGACGGTGCTGACGTTGCCGTGGGTGAAGGAGGTGACGGTGGTGGAGTAGACCTCCCCGGCGATGTTCTTGGTCTTGCTCTTCTTGGCGAAGATGACGGGCACGCCGAACTCCAGCGCGGCGACGCAGGCGATGCCGATGCCGCTGGCCTCGATGGTGAGGATCTTGGTGATCTCCGCCCCGTCAAAGAGCCGGCGCCACTCCCGGCCCATCTCCCGGTAGAGCTGCACGTCCATCTGGTGGTTCAAAAAGCTGTCCACCTTCAGCACCTCGCCTGCCTCGATGATGCCGTCCCTGCGGATGCGCTCCTCCAGCAGTTTCATTCCGACCACGCCCTTTCGCCCTTTTTCAAATTTTAGCAACTCCATTGTACCGAATCCGAAGCACTTCCGCAACCTGTTTTTTTGACGAATTTACGCCCTGATTCGGTCTTGCGATTGGCAGGCGGGATTTTTTGTGATATGATACATTTGATAATTTGCGTTTGGAACAGGGAGGAACGAATATGAACCGCTATGAACAGGAGTACCGGGACAAGCTGGTCACCGTGGAGGAGGCGCTGTCCCATATCAAGTCCGGGGACGTGATCGGCACCGGCCAGTGCGCCAACGAGCCCACCGCCATCTTTGATGAGATGCACACCCTTCGGGGCAAGGTGCGGGACATCCAGATGTACGGCCCCATGTGCTTCTTGCCCCACGAATTTATGCAGAACCCCCTCTACGCCGACACCTTCCACATCGACGTGGCCTTCCTGATGGGGGACACCCGCAAGAGCCACGCCGCGGGGGCGCTGAACTACTACCCCGTGGACCTGCACAACGGCCCGGAGCGGTGGCTGTCCATCCGGGACTGCAACGTCTTCATCACCGCCGTCACCCCCATGGACAAGCACGGCTATTTCAAGATCCCTCTCTGCCTCATCCACGAGCGCACCTTCCTGGAGGCCGCCGACCTGGTCATCGTCCAGGTCAACCCCAACCTCCCCGACGTCTGGGGCGATACCGAGGTGCATATCTCCGACGTGGACTACATCGTGGAGGCGGCGACCCCGCTGCCCTATCTGCCCGAGAGCAACCCCTCCGAGCGGGATCTGGTCATCGGCGGCTATATCGCCGAGCAGATCCACGACGGCGACTGCATCCAGCTGGGCATCGGCGGCATCCCCGACGCGGCGGCCCTCTCCCTGGGGGACAAGCACGACCTGGGCGTCCACTCCGAGATGCTGACCAACTCCATGGTCACCCTGGTGGAGCAGGGGGTCATCACCGGCAAGAAAAAGACCCTGCACGAGGGGAAGATCGTGGGCACCTTCGCCTTCGGCACTCAGAAGCTCTATGACATGCTGGACGGCAACCCCGGGGTGCGCCTCTTCCGGGGCAACTACGTCAACGACCCCTGGGTGGTGGCCAAGAACGACAACTTCATCTCCGTCAACTCCTGCCTGTCGGTGGATCTGACGGGGCAGGTCTGCTCCGAGAGCATCGGCTCCCGGCAGTACTCCGGCACCGGCGGCCAGTCGGACATGGCGGTGGGGGCCAGCCACGCCAGGAACGGCCGCAACATCATCGCCGTGGCCGCCACCAAGAAGGGCGGCACCGTCAGCTCCATCACCCCCCAGCTGGCCCCGGGCAGCATCGTCAGCCTCAGCCGCAACGAGGTGGACTGCATCGTCACCGAGTTCGGCATCGCCTGGCTCAAGGGGCGCAGCGTCCGGCAGCGGGTGGAGAACCTGATCGCCGTGGCCCACCCGGACTTCCGCGCCGAGCTGCGCCGGCAGGCGGACGCCCTCAAGCTCTGGTGAGAGAAAGGAAACAGACGCCATGTCCTGCAAAGAGGAATTTATCGAGATCTATAAGGCCAACATCACCCGCCCTGTGGCGGACGCCCTGCTGGACTACCTGACCAACAAGTGCGACTTCTTCACCGCCCCCGCCTCCGCCCGGTATCACGGCTCCTACGAGGGCGGCCTGTGCGAGCACAGCCTGAACGTCTACTACTGCCTGAAGGACTACCTGGCCCGGGAGCGGGTGCAGGAGCTCTACGGCATGAACCCCAGCGAGGAGACCATCGCCATCGTTTCCCTGCTCCACGACGTGTGCAAGATCGGCTGCTACACCAAGGGCACCCGCAACGTCAAGGGCCCCGACGGCAAGTGGAGCCAGGTGCCCACCTACCAGTTCAATGACCCCATGCCCTACGGCCACGGGGAGAAGAGCGTCTATGTGGTCAACGGCTTTCTGCGCCTGACGCGGGAGGAGGCCTTTGCCATCCGCTATCACATGGGCTTCTCCGTCAGCGACGACGCCCGCCAGGTGGGGCAGGCCTTCCAGATGTATCCCCTGGCCTTCTGCCTGTCCGTGGCGGACAGCGAGGCCACCTACTTCCTGGAGCGGGAGGACTGAGCCCTTGACCGCCGGGCAGTATGCGCGCCTCTCCGCCCCCTTCCGCCCGCCCCGCCGGGCGCGGGCGCTGCGCGCGGTCAACCGGGGGCTGACCCTGGCCTGCTACCTGCTCTACCCGCTGCTGCTGGTTCTCCTGCTGCTGCGGGGGGAGCCGGAGGGGCTGCTTCGGGCGGTGCTGGTGCCGGGCAGCGGCTTTGTGCTGCTGAGCCTGGTGCGGCGGGGGCTGAATTTCCCCCGCCCCTACGAGGCGCTGGACATCACCCCCCTCATCCCCAAGGACACCCGGGGCCGCAGCATGCCCTCCCGCCATGTGTTCAGTATTTTTGTCATCGCCATGGCCTGGCTGTGGGCGTGCCCGCCGGTGGGCCTGGTTCTGCTGGGGTGCGGGGTCCTTCTGGCCGCCATCCGGGTGATCGGCGGCGTCCACTTCCCCGCCGACGTGCTGGTCGGGGCCGCCGCCGCCCTGCTCTGGGGCTGGGCGGGGTTCTGGCTGATCCATTGACTCTGATTGAAGGAGCTGTTCCATATGATATTGCATGAAACCCCCATCGAGCGCAAGACCCTCTTTGTCGGCCACGTTTTTACCGCCCGGCTGGATAAGGCCCGCATCGGCGACGGCTCCGTCCGTGACCGGGAGGTGGTGGTGCACCCCGGCGGCGTGTCGGTGCTGGTGCTCACCGAGGCGGACGAGGTGCTGCTGGTGCGCCAGTTCCGCTATGGTCCCCAGGAGGTGCTGCTGGAGCTGCCCGCCGGAAAGCTGGAGCCCGGGGAGGAGCCCTTTGAAGCCGCCAAGAGGGAGCAGCGGGAGGAGACGGGCACCACCTCCAGCCGCTATGTCTCCCTGGGGGAGGTCTACCCCACCCCGGCCTATGACACTGAGGTCATCCGCCTCTGGGCCTGCCGGGCGGAGCGCTGGGGGGAGCAGAAGCTGGACGACGGCGAGCTGCTGGAGGTGGAGCGCGTTCCCCTTCAGGAGGCGGAGCAGATGGTGCTCCGGGGGGAGATCCCCGACGCCAAGACCCAGATCGGCATCCTGAAGGCCGCCGCCCTGGTGCGGGCCGGGGTGCTGTGAGAAGGAGCGGAAAACATGAATTTTGACCAGATCGCCCCGCGCTGGGGTACCGACAGCGTCAAATACGACCTCTGCCTCCGGCAGGGGTTTGCCCCCGACGTCCTCCCCCTCTGGGTAGCGGACATGGACTTCCCCGCCCCCGATTGCGTGCGGGAGGCCCTGCAAAAGATGGTGGACTTCAACGTCTACGGCTACTCCATGGCCGGTGAGGGCTATTACCGGGCGGTGATCGACTGGTTCACCCGCCGCCACGGCTGGACGCCGGAGCGGAAGTGGATCGTCACCACCCCCGGCGTGATCTATGCCCTCTGCACCGCTGTGCGGGCCTTCACGGCCCCCGGGGATGCGGTGGCGGTGATGACCCCGGTGTATCACCACTTCTTCACCCCCGTCACCGACAACGGCCGGCGGCTGGTACAGTACGACCTGCGGCTGACCGACGGCGGCTATGAGATCGACTTTGACGCCCTGGAGCGGGCGCTGGATCGGGAAAAGCCCAAGATGCTCATCCTCTGCTCCCCCCACAACCCGGTGGGCCGGGTGTGGAGCGAGGCAGAACTGCGTAGACTGGGCGGGCTCTGCTTCGAGCGGGGGGTGCTGGTGGCGGCGGACGAGATCCATTGCGACTTCGTCTACCCGGGCCGCACATTCGTCCCCTTCCTGAGCCTGGGGGAGGAGTTTGCGCAGAACGCCTTCTCCTGCACCGCGCCCAGCAAGACCTTCAACCTCGCGGGGCTGGAGGACTCCAACATCATCATCCCCAACCCGGAGCTGCGCCGGGCTTTTCGGGCGGAGATGACCGGGCAGGGCATCTCGGAGGCGGCGCTGCCCGGCCGGGTGTCCTGCCAGGCGGCCTACGAGGGCGGGGCGGAATGGCTGGACGCGCTGCTGGTCTACCTCCGGGGCAATTACGACGCGGCGGCGGAATTCCTGGCCCGGCGGCTGCCCCAGCTCCGGCTGTGCCCCCTGGAGGGCACCTATCTCGCCTGGATCGACGCCCGGGGCCTCGGCCTGGACGCCGCCGCCCTGGAGCGCTTTATGAGGGAAAAGGCCAATGTGCGCTTCAACCCCGGCGCGGAGTACGGCGCGGCGGGGGCGGGCTTCCTGCGCCTGAACCTCGCCACCTCCCGGGCCACGGTGCTGGCCGCCCTGGAGCGATTTGCGGTTGCGGTGGAGGAAAATCTGTGATAGAATAGCTCCTGTCCCCATGGGACAGGAAAAACATAAGAAAACAGCGAATCCGCAGCTCTGTGAGCTGCGGATTCTGTGCGGAATTTGACTTTTTAACGATTTAAGGTGTAGAAGCATGCCCCATTCTGTCGCATCACAAAACCGAATGACCGAGGGGTCGATCTCCGGCAAGCTGATCCGCTTCGCCTTCCCCCTCTTCCTGGGCAATCTGTTCCAGCAGCTCTACAACGTGGCGGACACGCTGATCGTGGGCAATTTCCTCGGCCCCCGGGCGCTGGCGGCGGTCAGCTCCACCGGCAGCCTGATCTTCCTGCTCATCAGCCTCTTCGGTGGCATCGCCGCGGGAGGCGGCGTGGTGATCTCCCGCTTCTTCGGGGCCCGGGATGTGCCCGCCCTCCGCAGGGCGGTGCACACGGCGGTGGCCTTCGGGCTTAGCGCCGGGGCGCTGGTCACCGCCGCCGGGGTGCTGCTCACCCCGCAGCTGCTGGTGTGGATGGGGACGCCGGAGGAGGTGCTGCCCCTGGCGGTGACCTATGTGCGCACCTTCTTCGCCGGGGCGGTGGGGCTGGTGCTCTACAACACCTGCATGGGCATCATGCAGGCCGTCGGGGACAGCCGCCACCCGCTGCAATACCTCATCCTCTCCTCCTGCCTGAACGTCAGCATGGATCTGCTGATGATCGGCGTCTTTCACCTGGGGGTGTTCGGCGCGGCGCTGGCCACCATTGTCGCCCAGTTCATCAGCGCCGCCCTGTGCCTTGCCCGGCTGCTGCTGGTGCGGGAGGAGTACCGGGTTTCCCTGCGGGAGGTGCGCTTTGACCCCACCATGCTGCGGATGATCCTGCGCTACGGACTGCCCTCCGGACTGCAAAACTCCATCATCGCCCTGGCCAACGTGGTGGTACAGTCCAACATCAACGCCTTCGGGGAGATGGCCATGGCCGGCTGCGGCGCCTATGCCAGGGTGGAGGGGTTTGCCTTTCTGCCCATCACCAGCTTCACCATGGCCCTGACCACCTTTGTGGGGCAGAACCTGGGGGCCCGGGAGTTTGACCGGGCCAAGCGGGGCGCCCGCTTCGGCATCCTGTGCGCCGTGGGACTGGCGGAGGCGGTGGGGGTGGTGATCTACCTCCTGGCTCCGCTGCTGATCGGTGCCTTCACCGATGAGGCGGCGGCCATCGCCTTCGGCGTGCAGAAGGCCCGCACCTGCGCCCTGTTCTTCTGCCTCCTGGCCGCCAGCCACTGCTGCTCCGCCGTGCTGCGGGGCGCGGGCCGGGCGGTGGTGCCCATGGTGACCATGCTGGCCTTCTGGTGTGTGCTCCGGGTGTCCTTCCTGACGGTGATGGTGCCCATCGTGGGCAGCATCGCGGTGGTCAACTGGGTCTACCCCCTGACCTGGGGGTGCAGCACCGTGGCGCTGCTGATCTACTACCTGCGGGTGGACTGGCTCCACGGCTTTGAACGGGAAAAGCATCAAAAAACATCCTCCTGACCTCAGATCAGGAGGATGTTTTTTGTTATTCCGCAGCGCCGTCGGCGGGGACGGTGATGGTAATAGGCTGACTCAGCAGCACCTGATCGCTGCCGTTGTCGTAGAAGGTGAGGGTGAAGGCGATTTCGTCGCCGGGCTGGGGCGAGAACGTCCAGCCGCTGTCCCACAGCGGTTCCTCGGCGTAGTCTATGTTCTCATCGTAGAAAACGTAGTCGTCGTGGCTGTCATATCCTTCGTCCTCATCGAAGGAGGGATAGAGGGTCGCCTCGAAGATATCGTAGCCGTCGGCACCGATGCGCTCATAGAACCAGAGGTCGCAGCGCTGGCCGTTCAGGGCGGCGTCCTCCGCCTCGCAATAGACGTCGTGACCGCTCTCGTTCCTGATGTAGAAGTAGAGCTCGGCGTCATAGTCGCTGCAATACAGATCCAGCAGGGAAACGGAGAGGCCCGCCTCCTCCAGCAGGAGCTCCCCCTCGGGGGAGGTGTTCGCCTGGGGGCCGGCGGAGGTGACCAGGGTGTAGGTCAGGGAGTCGGCGTAGCTGCTGTAATCGTCGGCGTCGAAGATGGACAGCTTCAGCTCGATCTCGCCGACGTCCTCCGGGGTGTACCACTCGGGGATGTTGGCCTCGCAGCGGATACCGCCCAGGGCGACGCTGTGGGAGTCCACCTGATAGAGGTCGCTCCAGCCGGTGCGCTCCCAGCCGTCCACCCGGATGCGATCCAGGGAGATGCTGATGTCCCGCCGGGATCCGTTGCGCACCGCCAGCTCCAGGGTGAAATCCTCCGGGTCGCCGGTGATGCCGGCCAGCTGGACGACGATGTCGTCGGCGTTGTAGAGGGTCTGTCCCTCCAGGGTGGTGCCGGTGGAGAGGGAATAGCTCCGGGCGCTCTCCCCGTTCAGGATGGCGATGGCCTGCTCCTGCTCGCGGTTTTCCAGGGCGTGGCCGGTACAGCTGGTCAGAAGGCCGAGCGCCATCAGCGCGCACAGCAGCAGGGCCAGATTCTTTTTCCATTTCATCGCATGACGCTCCTTTCTACTTGACTTTTCTTAGCAGGGCTTGCTCTGTTTTCGGAGCACTATTCTAGCATGACCTGCCCCGGACTGCAAGGGGTAAGCCCTTGTGAAATCATTAAATTCATGTTAAAATTGGAGGCACTATGGACTCAGATCGGGGGAAAACCCATGGGATATGAAGCGGGAACCTTTGACATTGCCGTCATCGGCGCGGGCCACGCCGGGATCGAGGCGGCGCTGGCCGGGGCGCGGCTGGGGCTGAACACCCTGTGCTTCACCGTCAACCTGGACGCGGTGGGGAACATGCCCTGCAACCCGGCCATCGGCGGCACCGGAAAGGGCCACCTGGTGCGGGAGCTGGACGCCCTGGGGGGCGAGATGGCCCGGGCGGCGGACAGGGCCTGCATCCAGTACCGGCTGCTCAACCGGGGGAAGGGCCCGGCGGTGCACTCCCTGCGGGCCCAGGCCGACCGGCGGCGCTATCAGGAGGTCATGAAGCACACCCTGGAGACCCAGGAGAACCTCTTCCTCAAGCAGGCGGAGGTGGTGGACATTCTGACCGGCACGCAGGGGGTGGAGGGCGTGGTCACCGCCACCGGGGCCATCTACCGGGTGCGCGCCGTGGTCGTCGCCACCGGCACCTATCTGGGCGGGCGCACCATCATCGGGGAGGTCACACGAACCTCCGGCCCCGACGGGCTCCAGGCCGCCACCGAGCTGACCGCCTGTCTGGAAAAGCTGGGGCTGCGGCTGCGGCGCTTCAAGACGGGCACCCCGCCCCGGGTCAACCGCCGCAGCGTGGACTTCACCCAAATGGAGGTGCAGCCCGGGGACGAGGAGGTCGTGCCCTTCTCCTTCTCCACGGTTCAGCCGCCGGAGAACCGGGCGGTGTGCCACCTGACCTACACCACCCAGCGCACCCACGAGGTCATCCGGGCCAACCTGGACCGCAGCCCCCTCTACGACGGCACCATCTCCAGCACCGGCCCCCGCTACTGCCCCTCCATCGAGACCAAGATCGTCCGCTTCCCGGACAAGGAGCGCCACCAGCTCTTCATCGAGCCCATGGGCCTGAACACCGAGGAGCTGTATATTCAGGGCTTCTCCTCCTCCCTGCCCGAGGACGTGCAGGTGGAGATGCTCCACTCGGTGCCCGGGCTGGAGCGCGCCGAGATGACCCGGGCGGCCTACGCCATCGAGTATGACTGCGTGGACCCCACCGAGCTGCTGCCCACCCTGGAGAGCAAAAAAATCCCCGGCCTCTACGGGGCGGGGCAGTTCAACGGCTCCTCCGGCTATGAGGAGGCGGCCGCCCAGGGCTTTGTTGCCGGGGTGA
>JAFVAS010000082.1 GCA_017480395.1 Oscillospiraceae bacterium
AGGCCGCCCGGGACTGCGGCAGGATCGTCACCGTGGAGGAGCACTCTGTCATCGGCGGTCTGGGCGAGGCCGTCTGCTCCGTGCTGAGCGAGAAGCTGCCCACCCCGGTCAAGCGCATCGGCGTCAACGACGAGTTCGGCCACTCCGGGCCCGCTGCCGAGCTGCTGAAGCAGTTCGGCCTGTCGGCGGAGCACATCGTCGAGGTCACGGAACAGTTCGTGAAGTAATTCCCCTTTTATCGCTTTACCGCTTACGGCAATGCCCCGGACGAAAACAATTCGTCCGGGGCATTTTCAGTCGGTTGCAAAATTTCTGACCACCAGCACCTGGGCTCCGGCGGCCTCCGCCGCGGCGACGCCGGTGGCGGAATCCTCAAAGATGAGGGTATCCTCCGGCAAAACACCAAAGTGCTCCATCGCCATCTGGAATCCAATGGGGTCGGGCTTCTGGCGGGGAATCTCCCGGGCGGAGAGGATGAGGTCGAAGCTGTCCTCCTCCCCGTGGGCCCGGAGGATCTGGCGGCTGTTCTCATAGGAGCCAGCGGTGACCAGCGCGGTGTGGTACGTCCCGCGCATCAGCCGGATCAGGCGGAAGAGGTGCTCGTTCTTTTTCGCCTGGCCCAGGAAGTCCCCGTAGCGGGCAATTTTCTCCCGGTGAAGCTGCTCCAGCTCCTCCGCCCCGTAGCCCGGCGCGATCAGCGGCCCGAAATAGCCGAAGTCGTGGCCAAAGCATGCGTGGCGGAAAAAGTCCTCGTCCAGCTCCCGCCCCGCCCTGTTCAGCGCCGCCTCATAGGCCAGAAAGTGGGCGCGGCAGGTGTCAAACAGGGTGCCGTCCAGGTCAAAGATCGCAAGTTGCTTCATCTCGGTTCCCTCCATTTCCCGCACATTGTACCACATCGGCCTCCGCTCTGACAATTCCGGCAATTCGGCAAAAATATCTTGTCTTTTCCCCGTACATATGGTAATATAGTATAAATCTTTTTTCGGGTGAAAGGCATTTGTCCCATCCCCTCTGTCATCTGGGGAGACGGGCGTTTGATTGGAGGTTTTCTTATGGCCGTACATAAATCCGGGGAGGACTATCTGGAGGCGATCCTGATGATCCAGAATCAGAAGGGCGTCTGCCGCTCCATCGACGTGGTGCACCACCTGGGGGTCAGCAAGCCCAGCGTCAGCGTTGCCATGAGCAATCTGCGGGAGGACGGCATGATCACCACTGATGAGGACGGCTTCCTCCACTTCACCGACGCGGGCCGCGCCCTGGCGGAGAGCGTCTACGCCCGCCACTGTCTGCTCACCGAGTTTCTGACCTTCATCGGCGTGGACGAGGCGGTGGCCAAGGAGGACGCCTGTAAGATCGAGCACGACATCAGCCCCACCTCCTACCAGGCGCTGCTGGCCTTTATGGAACAGCAGAAATCCTGAATACATCAAATTTCATTTGGGATAGGCCGTTGGCCTATCCCTTTTTTCAGGTTTCTTTCAACCTTTTCGGCTATCCTGATCCATAGAGCACATCCCCCTTGCAAGCACCGAAAAAAAGGGGTAAACTGATAAAAACACAGGAGAGAAGGAGGGCATACCGATGCGCATTCTGGTCGTGGAGGACGAAAAGCGCCTGGCCCGCACCATCGGCGATCTGCTGGAGGCCCACAACTACACCGTTGACCTCTGCTACGACGGGGAGAGCGGCCTGGACAACGCCCTGTCCGGCATCTATGACATCATGGTGCTGGACGTGATGCTGCCCAAGCTGGACGGCTTTTCCGTCGCCCGGGAGGTGAAGCAGAGCGGGACAGCGCTGCCCATCCTGATGCTCACCGCCCGCAGCGAGATCGATGACAAGGTGACCGGCCTGGACTCCGGCGCGGACTACTATCTGACCAAGCCCTTCGCCTCAGAGGAGCTGCTGGCCTGCATCCGCGCCCTGACCCGCAAGAGCGGCACCGCCCTGGACAACACCCTCTCCTTCGGAGACCTGCGGCTGGAGCTGTCCACCTGCCAGCTCTCCTGCGGGGAGCGCTCCGTGCGCCTGAGCCGCAAGGAGTTCGACGTGATGACCATGCTGCTCACCAACGGCGGACAGGTCGTCACCAAGGAGGCGCTGATCCTCAAGGTCTGGGGCTATGAGTCCGATGCCGAGGACAACAACGTGGAGGTCTACATCTCCTTCCTGCGCAAAAAGCTGGGGCATATCAAGTCCGCCGTCTCCATCCGCACCCTGCGGATGCTGGGCTATCAGCTGGAAATGGGGCAGGACAAATGATCCGCAAGCTGCGCTGGAAGTTCGTGCTCATCAACATGGTGCTGGTCACCCTGATCCTCAGCGCGGTCTTCACCTTCATCCTCATCTCCACCCGCAGCAGTCTGGAGCGGGACAGCATGGAGGCGCTGCGCCAGGCGGTCTCTCTCTCCGAGCTGATGCACCCCGGGTTTGGCCTGGATGAGGATGACGACGAGGACGATGACGACCGGTTTGACGACGACCGGCCCCCCTTGGACTTTGCCAACGGGCAGCGGGTGTCCCTCCCCTACTTCACCGTCCAGCTGGTGAGCAGCGACACCGGCATCATCCTCTCCAACCAATTCTTTGACACCTCCGACTCCAGCGCCCTCCAAGAGGTCATCCAGCTGGCCCTGGACGAGGACTGCGACTCCGGCGAGATCCGCTACGACAGCTACTCCATGCGCTTTCTGAAGGAGGAGACCCTCTTCGGCACCCGGCTGGCCTTCGTGGATTTGAGCCAGGAGACGAGCACCATGCAGGGCCTGGTGCGGACGCTGACCCTGGTGGGGCTGTCCTCCCTGGCCATCTTCTTCCTCATCAGCATCGCCCTGGCCCGCTGGGCGGTGCGCCCGGTGGAGAAGAGCTGGAAGCAGCAGCGCCAGTTCGTCTCCGACGCCTCCCATGAGCTCAAAACCCCCCTGGCCGTCATCCAGTCCAGTATGGAGCTGCTGGATCAGTCCCCGGACGCGGACGCCGAGAAGCGGGGACGCTGGATGGATAACATCCGGGTATCCACCGGTCAGATGCGCACCCTGGTGGAGGAGCTGCTGGTGTTGGCCCGATCCGATAACGCCACCCAGCAGCTGAACCTCGGCCCCCAGGACATGAGCGACATCACCGCCTCCAGCCTGCTGCTCTTTGAGCCAATGGCCTTTGAGAAGGGCAAGCTGATGGAGGACGAGATCGAGGAGGGCGTCACCGTCCATGGCGACGCAGCCATGCTCAAGCGGCTGGTGGACATCTATCTGGATAACGCCTGCAAATACGCCGCCGAGGGCTCCACCATCCGGGTCGGATTGAAGAGCGAGGGCAAA
>JAFVAS010000012.1 GCA_017480395.1 Oscillospiraceae bacterium
AGGCCGACTGACGTGAAGTGCGTCGGCGTGCTGGATGGAGGGATCGACTGCTCCGAGGATGTGGCAATGACCTTCCCGAACGGGGCGACCTATACCGCCTCCGCGTCCATCGTGGACTATAAGGGCCTGGAACAGCTGAAGATCATCGGCACACAGGCCAGCGTATCCCTGCGCTTTTTCCACATGTCCAACCGGGCCACCCTGCGGCGCAGAGGCGGCAGAAGCCAGGTGTTCAAGGGCTATGGCGGCATGCGGAACGAGTTTGATCTGGCTGCGGAGGAGATCCGCGGCGGCAAAACGGACAGCCGCTATGTCCCCCACGAGGCCACGCTGGACGTGATGCGCATCATGGACGAGTGCCGGCGGCAGATGGGGCTGGTGTACCCCTTTGAAAAGGAGAACGGGAATGTATAAGAGCATCAGACCGGGAAAGGTGTGGCTGGACACCCGAGGGAAGCCCATCCAGGCCCACGGCTTTCAGGTGTTTTACAACGAGGCGGAGAAGCGCTGGTATTGGTACGGCGAGAACAAGGAGGACACCAGAAAGGGCGGCACAGTCTGGACCAAGGGCATCCGCTATTACACCTCCGCCGACCTCTGCAACTGGGAGGACAGGGGGTACCTGATCCCGCCGTCGGACGATCTGAACGATCCCCTGCATCCCACCTACTGCGTTGACCGACCCCACATCATCTACTGCGAGAAAACGGGCAAATTTGTCTGCTGGATCAAGGTCATGGCCGGGGAGATCAGCCAGTTTATGACGGTGCTGACCGCAGACCGATTTGAAGGGCCCTACACCTATGCCAACCGGACCTACAAGCCGTTGCAGATGGACACCGGCGATTTTGCGCTGCATGTGGACGGCGGGACGAAGCGCGCCTTCATCTGGTTCGAGCGCCCGCACTTTCAGCTGATCTGCGCCACGCTGACCGAGGACTACACCGCCGTAACGGGGGAGTACAGTGTCCACTACGACGGCCTGCTCCCCCCGCTGACCCGGGAGGCCCCCACCTATTTTGAGCGAGGGGGGACGAAATATCTCTTCACCTCCGGCACCAGCGGCTACTATCCCAACAGGTCGGACGTCTGTGTCTTCGACGATTACCATGGGGAATACCGGAGCCTGGGCGACCCCCACGTCGGCGATCGGAGCGGCACCAGCTTTTCCTCCCAGATCACCTGCGTGATCCGGCTGCCCGGCACGCAGCAGTACATCGCATTGGCGGACCGCTGGATGCCCCAGTGGTATGTGAAGCCGATGGCGAAGCAGATTCTCTCCGGCATGGAGCGCCATTTCAGGGACTATCAGCCGGACACCTCCCCCAAGGAGGCGGCACCCCTTCCCGGCGCGCTGCAAACCCATAAGGAGAACACCTGCAAGTCCCGCTATGTCTGGCTGCCCATCGAATGGGAGGGCGAAAAGCCGGTCATCCGCTGGCGGGATGAGTGGTGCCCGGCGGAGTTCCTGTAAGGGATAAATCCTGCGACAATGCCCCCGCAGATCGTCTGATCTGCGGGGGCATTGTCATGAATGCGATTCCCCGTCTGCCATTTCCTGAAAATTGCCGGTCTGTTTCAGTAAAAGAAAATTCCATATAGAGGGAAGTATGGAGGGCACAGGGCTGTTAGATGAGGCTTACCATTTTGTTGGTTTATTTGACAAAAAATATGTCATATTTTGTAGAAATACACTTGCGGTTTGCCGGCTGCTTTGGTATATTTAGTTTGTCGCAGAAGTTTTACAAAACAGATTTTGATTGGTCACAGGCAGTCATATCATAGGAAGAAAATGAAGTGAGGAGGAAACCATATGAGCAAAATTCTCTTGGCGGATCCCCAGAATTGCGATGTGAAGATCGGTTCACTTCTGGAGAAATTCGTCAGAAAGGTACAGAGCCATCCCCCCGGAACCTGCCCGTTGACGGTGCAGTATTCCATGCTCTGCGTCTCCATGAACGAGACCTGCGGCAAGTGCGTGCCCTGCCGGGACGGCCTGCCCCAGCTGTCCGTCCTGCTGAAGAAGGTGCTGGACGGGGACGCCACCATGGACACCATCGAGGAGATGCGGGCGCTGGCCACCATGATCCGGGACAGCGCCGATTGCGCCATCGGCTATCAGGCCGCCACAGAGGTGCTCAAGGGCATGGACAACTTCCGCCTGGAGTACGAGAGCCATATCCAGAAGCACCTGTGTCCCGCCGATGTGGGGCAGAAGGTGCCCTGCATCAACCTGTGTCCCGCCCATGTGGACATCCCCGGCTACATCGCTCTGGTGGGCGAGGGAGACTACGCCGGGGCCATCAACCTGATCCGCAAGGACAATCCGCTGCCCACGGCCTGCGCCATGATCTGCGAGCATCCCTGCGAGGAGCGCTGCCGCCGCCGTCTCCTGGACGACGCGGTGAACATTCGCGGCCTGAAAAAGTACGCCGTGGATCAGATCTCCGCCGACCAGGTGCCGGTGCCCCAGTGTCTGCCCTCCACCGGCAAGAAGATCGCCGTCATCGGCGGCGGCCCCGCCGGCCTGACCTGCGCCTATTTCTCCGCGCTGATGGGCCACAAGGTCGTCATCTTTGAGCGGCAGCAGAAGCTGGGCGGAATGCTGCGCTACGGCATCCCCAACTATCGCTTCCCCAAGGATCGGCTGGACGAGGACTGCAAGGCCATTCTCTCCGTGGGCGACATTGAGGTCAGAAGCGGCGTGATGGTGGGCGAGGATGTCTCCATCCAGTCCATCCGCGACGAGTTTGACGCCATGTTTGTGGCCATCGGCGCCCAGACGGGCAAAAAGCTCCGCCTCGAGGGCATTGACGCCGGAAATGTGGAGTCCGCTGTGGAGATGCTCGACCGCATCGGAAACGGCAATATTCCCGACTATCACGGCAAGACCGTTGTGGTCATCGGCGGCGGCAACGTGGCAATGGACGCCGCCAGAAGTGCCATGCGCTGCGGTGCCGATGACGTGCGCATCGTCTACCGCCGCAGACAGGACGACATGACCGCCCTGGATTCCGAGATCGAGTCCGCCGTCATGGAGGGCATCGAGCTGATGACCCTTCAGGCCCCCAAGGCCATCGAGAAGGACGCCTTCGGCAACTGCGCCGCGCTGGTGGTGCAGCCCCAGATGATCGGCCCCTATGACCGGGCCGGACGGCCCAGCCCCATGGATGCCAAGAAGGACGCCCTGCGGGTGCCATGCGATGTCATTCTGATCGCCGTGGGCCAGGATGTGGTCAGCGCCCCCTTCGAGGACTTTGGAATGCCCGCCAACCGGGGCATTTTCCAGGCGGGCCTGGACACCGCCGTCGAGGCTCTGCCCGGCGTGTTCGCCGGCGGCGACTGCGCCACCGGCCCCTCCACCGCCATCCGGGCCATCGCCGGCGGCAAGGTGGCCGCCCGCAACATCGACGAGTATCTGGGCTACCACCACAAGCAGCCCTGCGAGGCGGAGGCTCCGCTGCCCCGGGAGAACAACCGGCAGCAGACCGGCCGGGCCAATATCACTGAGCGTCCGGCATATATCCGCAAACACGATTTTGAGCATGTGGAGAACCCGTTCACATTTGAGGAGGCAATGCAGGAGGCCTGCCGGTGCCTGCGATGCGACCACTTCGGCTGCGGTGCTCTGGAAGGAGGGCGTGACTGATTATGATCCATATCACAATTGACGGAAGACCTCTGCAAGTTCCGGAAGGCTACACCATTCTGGAGGCCGCCCGGCAAAACGGCATTACCATTCCCACCCTGTGCTACCTGAAGAACGTCAACAACATCGGCTCCTGCCGGGTCTGCGTGGTGGAGGTGGACGGCATGGATAAGCTGCCCTCCTCCTGCAACACCGTCTGCACCGAGGGCATGGTGATCCATACCGCCAGCGACCGGGTGGTCGCCGCCAGAAAGATCGCGCTGGATCTGCTGCTCTCCAACCACCATCAGGACTGCTTCTCCTGCGCGTCCAACGGAACGTGCGAGCTGCAGAAGGTCTGCAACGACTATGGCGTCTACCACACCACCTATGAGGGCACCCGCTATAAGATCGAGACCGACGAGAGAACCGACCACCCCTTCCTGGGGTACCGCCCCACCCTGTGTATTCACTGTCAGCGGTGCGTGGCGACCTGCGCCAAGGTCTCCGGGCGCAACGCCATCCAGACGGGCAAGACGGGCATGTTCACCGTGATCGACACCCCCTTCGGCGCGGACTGGAAGGAGCGCAACTGCGAGGCCTGCGGCAACTGCGCCGAGGCATGTCCCACCGGGGCGCTGTTCAAAAAGGAGGCAAAGACCTACCGGGAGTGGGAGATCACCCGCACCCGCACCACCTGCCCCCATTGCGCCGTGGGCTGCCAGTATGACCTGCTGGTCAAGGACAACAAGATCGTCGGCGTGGAGGCGGCGGACGGCCCCTCCAACCACGGCCGTCTGTGCGTCAAGGGCCGGTTTGGCTCCTACAAGTTCGTCATGTCCGGGGATCGCATCACCGATCCGCTGATCAAGGACAGGGCCACCGGCAGGTTCCGCAAGGCCAGCTGGGATGAGGCGCTGGATCTGGTCGCCAGCCGGTTCATGGAGCTGAAAAAGCAGTATGGCCCGGACTCCCTGGCCGGCTTCGCCTGCTCCCGCTCCCCCAACGAGGACATCTACATGGTGCAGAAGATGGTGCGCACCTGCTTTGGCACCAATAATACCGACAACTGCGCCCGCGTCTGCCACTCCGCCTCCGTGGCGGGCCTGGCCAAGACCCTGGGCTCCGGTGCCATGACCAACCCCATCTACGACATCACCCACGACGTGGACGCCATTATGCTGGTGGGCTCCAACCCCGAGGAGGCCCATCCCGTGGTGGGCATGCAGATCCGGGAGGCGGTGCGCAACGGCGCAAAGCTGATTGTCGTCGATCCCAGAGACATCGACATCGCCGCCCAGGCCGACGTCCACCTGAAGCTGCGTCCCGGCACCAACATCGCCTTTGCCAACGGCATGTGCCATATCTTCATCGAGGAGGGCCTGATCGACGAGCAGTTTATCGCTGAGCGCACCGAGGGCTTTGAGGAGCTGAAGAAAATCGTCGCGGAATACACGCCGGAGAAGGTGGGCGAGATCTGCCACATCGATCCCGACGATCTGCGCACCGCCGCCCGCATCTATGCCACGGCGAAGAAAGCGCCCATCATCTACTGCCTGGGCGTCACCGAGCACTCCACCGGCACCGAGGGCGTCATGTCCATGTCCAACATGGCCATGATGGTCGGCAAGCTGGGCCGGGAGGGCTGCGGCGTCAACCCCCTGCGGGGCCAGAACAACGTGCAGGGCGCCTGCGATATGGGCGCTCAGCCCAACCAGTTCCCCGGCTATCAGAACGTCACCGATCCCGTCATCCGGGAGAAGTTCGAGAAGGCCTGGGGCGTCAAGCTGCCCGGCGAGATCGGCCTGCACGCCACCGATGTGTTCCCTGCGGCCATCCGGGGCGAGGTGAAGGGCCTCTATATCTACGGCGAGGATCCGGTGGTCACCGATCCCGACACCGCCCATATCCTCAAGGCCCTGAAGAGCCTGGACTTCTTCGTGATCCAGGAGCTGTTCATGACCGAGACCGCCCAGCTGGCGGACGTCATTCTGCCCGGCCGCAGCTATGCGGAGAAGGAGGGCACCTTCTCCAACACCGAGCGCCGGGTGCAGCGGGTGCGCAAGGCGGTGGAGATGCCCGGCAATATGCGCCTGGACACCGACATCATCTGCGATCTGATGCGCCGCATGGGCTACGATCAGCCCACCCTGACCGCCGCGGAGATCTTTGACGAGATGGCGGAGCTGACTCCGTCCTTCCACGGCATGAGCCACGCCCGGCTGGACGCCACCAACGGCCAGTATCTGCAATGGCCCTGCCCCACCAAGGATCATCCCGGCACGCCCATCATGCACGTCGGAAAGTTCTCCCGGGGCCTGGGATGGTTCTACCCCACGGTGTATATCCCCGCCAACGAGCTGCCCGACGACGAGTATCCCATCATGCTGACCACGGGCCGTATCCTGTATCACTACACCACCCGGGCCATGACCGGCCGCACCCCCGGCCTGATGGAGATCAGCGGCAACTCCTTCATTGAGATCAACTCCGAGGACGCCAAGGCGCTCCACATCGTCAACGGCGAGCGGGTGCGGGTTCGCTCCCGCCGGGGCGTCATCACCTCCGAGGCCCGGGTTTCGGAGAAGACCAGTCCCGGCGAGTGCTGGATGCCCTTCCACTTCCCGGACGGCGACTGCAACTGGCTGACCAACGCGGCGCTGGACACCTTTGCCCGCATTCCCGAGTATAAGGTCTGCGCCTGCAGAGTGGAGAAGATCCCCGACGAAGAGGCCTATGACGAGAACGGCGTCTATATCACCCAGGCCATGGTCGCCCTGCGCCGCCATGCGGAGCTTGAGGCGGCGGTCGCCGGGCTGATGCCGGAGGACTGAGCCAATTTACCACAAAAAAGCTGAGGAATTTCTATGCGTGTGATCTGCCCTTCCGGCCAATTTGATACGGTGAGCGCCGTGGCGTCCCGGCGGGTTTTCCCGGCGGGGGATCCGGCGGCGCAGACCGCCCAGCTGGTGTCAGAGCACACGATCACGGTGACCATCAACGATGTTCCCAGCTTTGAGATCGTGTGCTCCCCGACGGGGCTGGAGGATCTGGTGCTGGGCCGTCTGCTGACGGAAGGGGTGATTCACACCCTAGATGAGGTGGATGTGCTGTATATCTGCCAGGACGGATTCCGGGCCAACGTTCTACTGGCCGGCGGCAAGCCGGTGGCGCGGCCCTCCGCCGCGCCGGAGAAGATCCCCACCTGCTGCACCGGGAACCGAACCCTCGCCGATCTGTTTGGCGCGTCGGAGCGCCCGGCGCAGATTGTCCCCCTGGCCTACCGGCAGGAGTGGATTTTCACGCTGGCCCGGGAGCTGACGCAGGATATGCCGATCTATGAGGCCACCCATGGCGTCCACTCCGCCCTGCTTATGCACCGGGGCGAGGTGCTGACCCGGGCGGAGGACATCGGGCGGCACAACGCCCTGGACAAGGTGATTGGCTGGGCCCTGCGCCATGAGGTGCCCCTGGGGGAGTGCATCGTCTACAGCAGCGGACGTATCCCCGTGGACATGGTGCGCAAGGTGATCCGGGCGGGGGTGCCCGTGTTCGTCAGCAAGGCCATGCCCACCCGGCAGGCGCTGGAGCTGGCGCGGGAATTTGGCCTGACCCTGATCGCCGCCGCCCGGCCGGACAGCATGGTTCTGCTTGCGGGAGCGCAGGAGGACTGAGTCCACCCGGCGGGAGACGCCAAGGCAACATCATGACAAATCCGGGCCTCACGCATGTGGGGCCCGGATAGCATAAAGAGACAAAAAGGAGAATGATATGAAAAAGAATCTGAGCATTTTTTTGTACGCCGTGCTGGCGGGCATCTGCATCGGCCTGGGCGGCACGGTATTTCTGCGGATCAAGGACGCCTTCCCCGGCGGAAACGTGGTGGGCGCGCTGCTGTTCACCATCGGCCTGTTCACCATCTGCTGCCGGGGTTATAACCTGTTCACCGGCAAGGCCTGCTACATCTTTGACAACAAGCCGGACTACCTGCTGACGCTGCTGATCATCTGGGTCGGAAACCTGTGCGGCTGCTTCCTGCTGGCGATGGTGGAGCGGGGCACGGGCATCTGCGGCGAGAGCGGCATCAACGCTGCGGCGGCGGGCATGGTCCAGGCCAAGATGTCCTCCGGCTACCTCAGCCTGTTCCTGCTGGGCATCATCTGCAATATGCTGATCTTCATCGCCGTCAACGGCTACGCCAAGAATCCCCATGAGGTGGGCAAATATCTGAGCCTGTTCTTCGGCGTCATGGTGTTCATCCTCTGCGGCACGGAGCACTCTGTGGCGGATATGTACTATTGGTCCGTCTCCGGCATTCTGCTGGAGCAGCCGGGGCAGAGCCTGCTGCGGATCATCATCGTCAGCCTCGGCAACGTGGTGGGCGGCGTCTGCCTGCCTCTGGCGGAGAAGGCCTATGCCAAGCTGACGGCGGCGTGAGCCCCTTAAAGAAGACCGGGATTTCCTGCTGTGCAAAGAGAGACCTCCGACTGATCTGTATCAGCCGGAGGTCTTTTTTGCTTGGCTTCAGAATTCCGGGGTCAGATTCATGGCGGACACCAGATTGTTGTACGCCGCGTCGATGGCGTTATAGGCGTCCTCGTCCATGGTGTACTCGTAGTTGATCATGGTGTTGCCGATCATATGGCTGACCGTCATGAGGAAGATGTCGTCGGTGACATAACCGTGCTGGGGGTCGTCAATGATGTGCTGACGCCATTCCTCGACCTCCTCGGGGGTGGTGTCCGGGTTGTCGGGGTTGAAGGTGTAGACCTCCATCTGGATGGTGCCCTCGTCATCCCAGGTGCCGGCGGCCACGTCGATGGGGAAGCCCGCCCAGTAGGTGGCGTGATCCTGGAACCAGTCCTCGCAGCCGGCCAGCTCCGGCACCGACGCGTTGAAGTAGTCCATCACATCCTGGGCCGTCCAATCGCTGAAGTCGGCGGGGTAGGCGCTCAGGTCAATGTCGGCGGCTCCGGCGCTTTCATTTGCGGCGGGAGCTGCGCTTGCGGCGGGGGCTGCGCCGTTGGATGCGCTGCCGCAGGCGGCCAGGGAGAGCACCATGGCCAGGGTCAGGAGCAGGGTAAGCAGTTTTTTCATCTTTGTTTTCCTTCCTTCCAATCAAAAATCAATAGAGCATCCGGGCGATCTGTTCCCGGATTTCCTCATAGGGGATGGCCCCGGGGCCATGGGTGACCACCTGGCCGTCCTGATAGAAGTACAGGTCGGGGATGCCGTTCACATGGAACCGCTCGGCCAGGGCCGGACACTGGTCCACGTCTACCTTGACGATGTTGACAAAGGGCAGCTCGTCCTCCAGCTCCTCCAGCTCCCGGGCCAGCAGCTTGCAGGGGCCGCACCAGGGGGCCCAGAAGTCCACCAGCACCACGCCCTCGGCCACCAGTGCGTCGAAGTTCTCTTCCGTTGCGTGAATTGTTGCCATTTTCCGTTCCTCCTCAGTTGGTAAAGGTGAGCTGGCCGGAGACATAGTCCTCCAGGAAGCTCCAGTCCAGATCCTGCTCCATCAGCTCCTGCATGGGATATGCCGCCGAATCCACACCGTGGTTGGCGGCCAGCCAGAGCAGGGTGGCGATCTGCTGCTCCGCCCCTTGGCGGAACAGCAGCTCCAGCTCCGCCCGCCCCTCGACGCCGAAGCTGCGGGAGATCTCCCCGTCGGTCATCGTGTCGTAATTGAGGCCCTCCGCCGCCAGATTCCGGCGCTGCTCAGACACCTCGTCCCCGATGATGGCGGAGAGCTCGTCCTCGTCAAATGCCCAGTCGCTGCGGGTCAGCACATAATCCATACAGGCCTGCATCCCGGCAAAGAGGGCCTCCTGCCGCTGATCGTCCCGGTACTCCCGGGCGATTTTCTCCCGGAAGGCCGCCACCGTGGTGATCCCCTCCATGCCCTCCTGCCCGGCGGCGTACTCGGCGGCCATGGCGTCGGTGGGCTCCGGGAAGGTGGTGCGGGAGGCGGAGCGGACGGTGACGGTGACGGGCTTGCCCTGGACGGAGACAGCAAAGGTCTCGCCGGGGATGTGGCCGATCAGCTGCCCCTCCAGCTCGGCGTCATAGAGCCCCGCGCCCACGTTGACCGGCACCATGGGCCGGTGGAACCGGGGCAGCTCGCTCTCCAGGGTGAGCACGACCGCGTCGCCTTCGGAGATGGTGCTCGCCGGTTCGGTGCGCTTATAGGGGCGGGACAGGGACCGCAGCTTTTTCTGCATGTACTCCTCCGGGCAGGCGAGGTCGATCTCCCGGGGAAACTCCGCCTGGCGAAAATCCGCCAGGGTGCGAATGAATGATTTCATCGTGTGCGCTCCTTTCGCGTCATGTATCAGATTGATCCGTGGTTGGCCCGGAGCAGCGCCTGCAAAACGGGGCTGTGGGCCTCCGCCTCGGCGGGCGGGCCGCTGGCCTCCACCTGGCCGCCGTTGAGCACGATGACGTGGTCAGAGCGCGTCAACAGCTCCATGTTGTGGGAGATCATCACCGTGGTGCGCCCCTGCATCAGCTGCATCAGGGCGTCGGTGACCGCGCGGTCGGTGAACAGATCCAGGTTGCAGGTGGCCTCGTCCAGCAGCAGGCAGGCCGGGTTCAGCATCAGCGCCCGGGCGATGGCCAGCCGCTGGCGCTGGCCGCCGGAGAGCCGGGAACCGTTCTCGCCGATCTCAAAGTCGTAGCCGCCGGGCAGCTGGGCGATAAATTCCTCCGCCTGGGCCAGGCGGGCGGCGGCGGCCACCTCCCCGTCCTCGGCGGGGCGATCCAGGCCGTAGGTGATGTTGTCCCGGATGGTGCCGTCAAAGAGCTGGGGCTCCTGGAGGACGTAGGCGATGCGCTTCCGCCAGGCCGGGAGGTGAATGTCCTCGGCGGGGCAGGAGCCGAAATAGATGGCGCCGCTGTCCGGCGTATAGAACCGCTCGATCAGCTTGAAGAGGGTGGTCTTGCCCGAGCCGTTGGGGCCCACCACCAGGGTGAGCTTGCCCCGGGGGATGGTGAAGCTGGCGTCGCGAAGCACCGGCTGGTCGCCGTAGCCAAAGCTGACGCCGTCGAACACCAGATCCTGATCCGCCTCGTCCACGTCCTGTTTCCGCTGGTAGACCTCCTCCGGCTCTGCCATCAGGCTGGAGATGTAGAAGAGCTGTCCGTTGTAGTACATCAGACTGGTATACAGGCTGGGCAGACTGCTCAGGGACTGATAGGCCAGGATGATGTAGTTCTGGAAGGCGGCCAGCTCCGTCAGGGAGATGGAGCCGTTGTTCACCAGCGGCACCCCCATCACGAAGACCAGCACCGTGATAAAGCTGCTGAGGGAGCCGCCCACCAGGCCGTCGACCAGGGTCAGCGCCGCCTGATAGACGTCGGCCTTGAAGTAGGATCGGATGGCCGCCTTGCCCCGCTGCAGCTCCTCCTGCTGGGAGTGGAGCTGCTTGATCTGGGTGAAGAAGCTCAGATGCTCCGCCAGATAGGCGGTCAGCTCCGCATTGGCCCGGCGTCCCCGGCGCTCCCGCAGAAACATCAGCTTGCCCTCCAGCCAGGTGCTGAAGCAGATGTAGATCAGGATGACCGGCACCAATCCCACCATGGAGAGATCGATGGCGGACATGCTGGTGATGCTCATATAGGCGGCGGCCATGCCGGTGAGGAAGCCCACCACGCTGGTGATGAGGCCGTCGGCATAGGAGCAGTCCTGGGTGATCCAGCTGACCAGCTGGGAGGCGCTGCGCTCCAGGGAGCGCATGTTCAGCCGCAGGGCGTGCTCGATGAGCCGGTTCTGCATGCGCCGGGCCACGGTGGCCTGGGCGTAGAAGGAGGGGATGCGCTCCACGATGCCGGCCAGGGTGGACAGGAGGGCCAGGGCGAGGTAGATGCCGATCACGCTGCCGTCCTCAAAGTTGCCCATCTGCATATTGGTCATATAGGGGATGTAGAGCAGCGCCACCTTGGTGCTGGCCAGGCCCAGGATCACCTGCAGCAGGTAGAGATACCAGGGGATGGTGATGCTGCGGAACAGGCCGAGGGTGCGCTTCCACATGCCCTTTTGCTTCTGGCCGTTCATTGCGTCACCCTCCTTCCCGCAAACTCCCGCAGGAAGGCGCTGTGCTCCGCCGCCTCGGCCAGGGTGCCCTGGGCGGTGACCACGCCGTCCTCCACCACGACCACCCGCTGGGCCAGGGAGAGCACGGCGGCGGTGTGGGCGATGACGATCATGCAGCGGCCCTTGGCCGCCTCGGCAAAGACCTCCATCAGCTCCGATGCGGCGATGGCGTCCATGGCGGCGGCGGGCTCGTCCAGGATGATGTAATGGGCGCGGGAGAGCAGCGCCCGGGCGACGGCGAGCCGCTGGCGCTGGCCGCCGGAGAGGTTGGCCCCGTACTCCTCCAGCCGGGTGTCCACCCCGTCGGGCAGGGCCATGACAAAGTCGTAGGCCCGGGCCTGCTTCAGCGCGTCAGTCAGCGCCTCGTCGGAGACGGCGCCGTTGCCGTAGCACACGTTCTCCCGCACGGTGCCGGAGAAGAGCATCCCGCTCTGGCTGACCATGACGAACTGGGCGCGGTAGTCCTGCAGGGCGTAGCCGTGGATGTCCCGGCCATCGACGGTGATGGTGCCGGACTGGGGGTCGTAGAGCCGGGTCAGCAGGTTGACAAGGGTGGTTTTGCCGCAGCCGCTGACCCCCAGCAGGGCGGTGACACAGTAGTCGGGGAAGGTGCAGTTGACGCCGGTGAGGACGCTCCGATCCTCCGTATAGCCGAAGCGCACCTCCCGCAGTTCCAGATCGCCGGTCAGATCGGTGCAGGGTTCGCCGGAGCAGTCCTCCTCCCGGGCATCCATGATCTCTGCGACCCGATTTGCGCCGCCCTGAATGATCTTCAGGTTGTTCCAGTAGACCGTCAGCTCTGTGATTGCGCCGCTGAAGGTGCTGCAAAACAGGAAGAAGGAGATCCAGCCCCGGGTGTTGATGCTGCCGTCGGAGAGCAGGAAATAGCCGGTGATGGAGATGGCCACCGCCTGGAGCAGATCCACGGCGGATTCGGAGAGGCTCTTGAGCTGATCCAGCCAGCTGGCCTTGATGGTCAGGCGGTAGAGCCGGCCCGTCAGATCCGTTCCCTTCTCCGCCTCCTCCCGCTCCTTGGCGAAGGCCTTGGCCAGGGGGATGTTGGTGACCATTTCGGCCAGCCGCTGCATCAGTCCGGCGTTCAGGCTGGCGTCCCGCTCATTCAGGGAGAAATTGATCCGCCCGAACAGGAAGGCGATCAGAATCTGGATGGGGACAAAGGCCAGCATGACCAGGGAGAGCCGCCAGTCGTGGCTGAACACCCGGCCGATGACGGCCACGGCGGTGTAGCCCGCCGAGATGATGGGCAGCAGCACCAGCATAATGGTGGAGTCGATGACCTGGGCATTGCGCACAATGCGGTAGACCCCCTCCCGGGGGCTCTCCCGCTTGAAAAAGTCCATGGGCAGGCGCAGCACCTTCTCCATCAGCACCGTGCGCATATTCTGGTTGATACGCGCGCTGGTGACAGCACCCACAAAGACCACCAGGCTGCTCCCCAGCAGCCGGATGAGGATCAGGGCGATGAGCATGGTGACGGTTCTCGCGCTGGTGTCCCCGGCGAAGAGCTGGGCGGTGTAGTCGGTCTCGCTGACCCCCAGGTTGATGACCCCGATGTCCAGCACCAGGTAGACGATCAGCCAGAGCCAGGGCAGTCGGCACTTGCGAAACAGCTTCAGAAAGCGCAGCCAGGTGCCCCGCCTCTCCCGCAGCTCCACCCGGTCGGGATCCGGCCGGTTCCGTTTCATCTGACATCACCCACTTTCTTCCTTGGAACGTTGGAATTAACGATGCAAATACAGGCTTTATTCTATCAAAAAATCGATTGATACGCAAGGGGGGCATGCCCTCTCGCGGGGAGGGGTTCTCTCGGTTGACTTTTTTGGCGGGAAGGGGTATAGTGATTATAAGTTAATTATAACTAACTGGAGGCGAGCCATATGAGCGAACAGAATCAGCTTGGCGGCGTGGCCGAGACCATGCTCCAGACCCTCTACGCCAGGGCGAAGGAGTCCCGGAAGCCGGATCATAAAATATATGATGCCAAAGCCGTGGAGATCGTGGGGCAGATGGAATATGATTTCAGTCTGGCGGATAAGGATCTGGCGATGTCCAGCGGCGTGGTAGCCCGCACCATCGTTTTGGACCGCATGGTGTCCGGGTGGATCCAGGCGCATCCCGACGCGACGGTGGTAAACATTGCCTGCGGAATGGACACCCGGTTTTATCGGGTGGACAATGGCCGCATCCGATGGTACGATCTCGATCTTCCCGTCACCATGGAGGTTCGGGAGAGATACATCCCCGCAGGGGAGCATGTCACCTACCTCGCCGCCTCGGCCATGGACGAGGGCTGGGCCGGGGAAATCGAACCCGGGGAAGGGGACGTGCTGGTGATTGTGGAGGGGCTGACCATGTATCTGGAGGAGGCCGACGTCCGGCAGATCCTGCGGATCATCGACCGGCGCTTTGCCGCCGTCACCGTCTACATGGAGACGCTGAATCCCCGCTTTGTGCGCAAGAGGGTGGAGAAGTCCATCCAGGCCAGCGGCGCGGTGTTCACCTGGGGAGCCAAAGACGGACGGGAGCTGACCAAGCTGGCCCCCGCCTTCCGGTGGGTGGAGGATGTGAGCCTGGTGGAGGGCATGGTGGAGATCATGCCGGTCTATCGCGTCATCGGAAGGATCGGGTTGATCCGCAATCTCTCCAACCGGATCTGTGTGCTGGAAAAGGGATGATTGGGATGAACAGAGGACGCCTGACCGGGTCAGACGTCCTCTGTTGTTCTCTTTTGTTGTGCGATCGGGGATCAGCCCTGGCAGACGGGCACGATCCAGCCCTTGTTGTCGGGGAGCTTGCCCCACTGGATGCCGGTCATGGTGTCGTAGATCTTCTGGGTCAGCGCGCCGATCTTGCCCTCGGAGATATAGGCGACCTCGTCCTTC
>JAFVAS010000083.1 GCA_017480395.1 Oscillospiraceae bacterium
GAAGAATCCAGCCCGTGGGCAGCACCAGGCTCAACAGGATGCCGATCCCCAGAGAGATTACGCAGATCGCCCCGGGATTACAACGTCTACACATAACAATACCCCCTGCGTCAGACTGCTTATTCCAGTCTACGCAGGGGGTGTTTGGTTGGTGACAAGGATGTATCACCGCCGTTGGCTGCGGATCAGCAGACCGACGCCGCCACCGACGGTGATGCGGCAGATCTGGCCGGGCAACGGCTCGTTGCTGATGCCGAGGGATTCCTGCCGGAGCAGCTCCACATGGGAGGCGGGATATTTTGCCCCTTGGATGGAGACGTCTGTCAGCGCACGATCCAGCGGAACAAGCCCAAAATAGTGATAGGCGGGTTCGGTGGGCAGGATCGTCTCCCCGGGAAGCAGCAGGCGGATCTCGTTCCAGGGATCGACAATGACGCCCCGTGCGCCGGCATGGGCAAGGCGCTCCAATTGTCCGATGGCCGAGAGGTGGTGATCCTCCCTCCCGCCGGTGCAGCCGCACAGGATCAGCTCCTGTGCTCCCTCCCGCAGGGCCCGCGTCACCGCCATATCCAGGTCGGTGACATCCTTCTCCGAGGGAAGCAGGTCGGCGGGCAACGTCCCGGGCCGTCCGCCGGAGTCGTTGTCCCCCACATACCAGTCCGGGATCAGACCCAGCCGTTCCACGGCAGAGAGGCCGCCGTCCGAGGCACTGATCAGATCCCCGGGGCGCAGGTAGGGGAAAAGAAAGCTCCAGTCCGCCACCGGGGCGGAGCCGAAGAGAACGGCGCGGCGGCTCAATGCTCCCACTCCTTGTATTGCTTCGCCGCCTCATAGAGCCTACAATAGCTCCTGTGTCGGCTGGGGGAAATCTGGCCCGCATCCAGCGCGGCCAGCACGGCGCAGCCCTTCTCCTTGGTGTGGGAGCAGCCCACAAAGCGGCACTCCCCCAGATAGGGCCGAAATTCCCGGAAGGCCTCCCCCAGCGTCTCCCGATCCAGCAGCTCCGGCACCTCGGTGTCAAAGCTGGCAAAGCCGGGGGTGTCCGCCGCAAGGGCCCCATTGGGCAGGCGGAAAAGCTCCACATGGCGGGTGGTGTGGCGGCCCCGCCCCAGCTTTTCGCTGACCTCCCCCGTCTCGATGGAGAGGGCGGGGTCGAGGCGGTTGAGAATACTGGACTTGCCCACGCCGGAGTTGCCGGTAAAGACCACCGTCTTGCCCGCGATGGCGTCGGAAAGCGCGGAAATACCCGCTCCCGTGGCTGCGCTGACCTGAATTGAGGTGAACCCGGCGTCGGCGTAAACGGCGCAGAGGGCGTCACAGGGCTCCAGATCGCATTTGTTCCAGACAATGATGGGCTCGCAATGCTTTTGCTCCGCGATAGCGGCCACCCGGTCAATGAGGAAGGGATCGGTGACCGGGTTGACCCCGGCGGCAATCATGATCAGGGCGTCCATGTTAGCCACCGCCGGACGGGAGAAGGCATTTTTGCGCTCCAGGATTTGTTCCACGGAGCCGTTGTCCCCACCCAGCGGGGTGATCTCGACCCGATCCCCCACCAGGGGGGAGATTCCGCTGTGGCGAAATTTCCCCCGGGCGCGGCAGGTGATCGTTTCCCCTCCGCAATCCACATAGTAGAAGCCGCTGAGCGCCTTTATGATGGTTCCGGTCATTACTGCTGATAGACGTTATAGGTGCCATTGGTGTCAGAGGCAGAGCCGGAGAGCCGGGTGCCGTCCACATAGACATCAATGCTGTTCACGGTGCCTTCGTAGTCATATTCCAGTTTGGTGGACTCCTCGGAGGCGGCGACGGTGCCGCCATTGGTCAGGGGGACGGAGACGCCGTTGATGATCAGCTCCACATTGGAGTCGGTCTCCTTGGCCGGGATCGTGATGACGATCTGTGCCACGGGGATTTCGGGCTCCACCGGCTCAGGCTCGGTGGCCTCCTCGGGCTCTGTGGGGGTAGGCTCCTCCGGCTCCTGCGGTTCGGGCTCCGGTCCAAGGCTGATGGTGATGCTGATGGCGGTTCCGGCCTCCACGGGGGTGTTTTCGGGAATGCTCTGATAGCACACTCTGCCCTCGGCGTATTCGCTGCTGTACTCGCTGTTGACGCTCTGCAGGGTCAGCCCCATGCGGGAGATGGCGCTCTTCGCGTCCGCCTCAGTCAGGCCCAGAAGCTTGTTCATGCTGAAGGACGCATCCTCCTTGCCCTGGCTGCAGAAGATCGTGACCTGATCCCCCGGAAGAACGGTGGAATTGGCGGCGGGCTCGGTGCGGATGACCTTGTTCTCCTGGACCGTGTCGTCATAGAGCATCTCCACCCGGGTGCGCAGCCCCAGGTCCTCCAGATCACCCTTGACATAGCTGTATTCCTGGTTGGTATAGTCCTTGAGCACAATCTCCACCGGCTCCTCCTCGGCGGGGCCGGTGCTGATGGTGACGGAAATCTCCGTCGTCTCCTGATGACTGGTGCGGTCAGACTTCGGTGTCTGCTCAATGATGGTGCCGATGGGGGCTTCACTCTCAGCGGACTGGTTGGCATTCACCGTAAAGTGTCCGGCAATGGTCTCGTCTCTGGCAATCAGATCCTCCGCCTCCTGGACGGTCAGGCCCAGAAGATTCGGGACGGTGTAAGAGACGGCCTCCTCCTGGGCGGGATGGTGCAGCAGCAGGAAGGCGATCAGCCCCAACACCAACACAAGGGCAGCTACCAGGCTGGAGATCAGAATGACAAATTTGCGATTGCCCTTCTTCTCGTCCGCCCCATCGTCTTCATCGTCATAATCCTCCACTTCCGGCTCGTCCGGCTCAAACCGGGCCTGAACCGGACGGCGGCTGGGAATGACGGGAGCTGCCGCGGCAGCCTCCTCCTCATCAGAAAAGCCCGCCGTTCCCTTGCGCACCATGGTGGGTTCGTCGGATTCCACGGCCACCGCACCCGGTGCGGTGTATCCGAAGTCGATCATCGGATTGCGGCGGAAATCCTCCAGATCCTGAAGCATCTCCTCCGCGTTGACATAGCGGCGATCCGGCACGGAGGCCATGGCCTTGAGGGTGATCTGCTCCAGGCCCAGGGGGATCTCCGGATTGATCTCCCGGGGCGGGATGGGAATGGAATTGATATGCTGCAGCGCGACGGCCACCGGGTTGTCCCCCTCGTAGGGAAGGCGGCCGGTCAGCATCTCATAGAGCACCACACCGGCGGAGTAGATGTCGGAGCGGGTATCAATATGGCTGCCCCGGGCCTGCTCCGGGGAGATATAGTGGACGGAGCCGATTGCCTCCTGGGTCACGGTGGCCTGGGAGGTGGTGGAGCGGGCGATGCCGAAGTCAGTCACCTTGACGCTGCCATCCCGGAGCACCATGACGTTCTGGGGCTTGATGTCCCGGTGGATGATGCCACGGGAGTGGGCGTGCTTCAGGCCCTGGGTGATCTGGGTGATGAAGTGCAGTGCCTCCCGCCAGTTCAGGGCGCCGCCCCGCTTGCGGATGTACTGCTTCAGGGTGATGCCCGCAATCAGCTCCATGACGATATATTCGCTGTTGTCCACCTGGCTGACGTCGTAGACGGAGACGATATTGGGGTGGGAGAGCATGGCGACCGCCTGGGACTCGTCGTGGAACCGGCGGCGCAGATCCTGGTCGGAGGAGAGCTCGCTCTTCAGGATTTTAACGGCAACATAGCGATTGAGTCGATGGTCATAGGCCCGATACACCACGGCCATGCCGCCGGTGCCCAGGATGTCCATGATTTCATATCGATCATCGAGAAATTTACCAATGTAAGGGTCCATAGCAAATTCTCCTCTCAGTTAGATTCGGTTTCATCGCCGCAGGCGATGAGGATGGCGGTCACATTGTCCGGCGCGCCACGGCTCAGGGCGATGTCCAGCAGACGCTGGCAGCAGGTGGACTCGTCGCCGCCGTAAAGGGCCTCGAAGAGCATCTCCTGCTCCTCCACCTGATTGCTCAGGCCGTCGCTGCACAGCAGCAGGAACTCCCCGGGGTGGAGATCCAACTCGTAGAGATCCCCCACCACATGCTGCTCGGTGCCCAGAGCCCGGGTGATGATATTGCGATTGGGGTGTGTCCTGGCCTGCTCCGGGGTGATTTTCCCCTGGGCCACCAGATTGGCCACCAGGGAATGATCCCGGCTGACCTGGACAATGCCGTCTTCGCTGATATGATAGCAGCGGCTGTCCCCCACGTTCATCAGATACACATGCTTGTCCGGCTGAACCAGGGCCGTCACCAGGGTGGTTCCCATCCCGGCGCAGTCCGGGTCGGTCAGCGAGCGCTGTAAAACGGCGTCATTGGCCACGGTCAGCGCCTGCGTCATCCGATCGGAAGGTGGAAGCTGCGGAAAAGCCTTTACCTGCTCCGAAAACAGCTCCACCGCCATCTGGCTGGCCACATTGCCCGAACGGGCGCCGCCCATGCCGTCACAGACGATGGCAAACAACAGCTGATCCTCCGTCCAGAAGGTATAGGAGTCCTGGTTCTGTGCGCGCACCAGGCCGCGATCTGTGATTCCGTATGCGATCAAAAAAACACCTTCTTTAGCTTTCATCCAGGTGGAGCGTCTTGCGACGAAGCTGGCCGCAGGAGGCATCGATATCGCTCCCCAGCCTGCGCCGCACGGTGACGGTGATCCCCTGCCGCTCCAGCCGACGCTGAAAGGCGGCCACCCGGCGGCTGGGCTTGAGCTTGCTCTCCCGCACGTCGTTGAGGGGAATCAGATTGACGTGCCCCGGCGTCCCCTTCAGATGCTGGGCGAGCAGGTCTGCCTGGGCGTCGCTGTCGTTGACGCCGTCGATCATCGCGTACTCATAGGAGATGCGGCGGCCGGTGGTCTCAAAGTAACGGCGGCAGGCGGAAAACAGGTTTTCCACCCCCACCGCCCGGTTGACCGGCATGATCCGGGAACGGGTCTCGTCGTCCGGGGCGTGGAGGGACACCGATAACGTTAATTGTAACTGAAGTTGTGCCAATTTGTCAATTTTTTCGACAAGACCGCAGGTGGAAAGCGAGATATGCCGCATCCCGATGTTCATCCCGTCGGGATGGTTGACCAGCTCTAAAAAGCGCAGCACCGCGTCAAAGTTATCCAGCGGCTCCCCGATCCCCATCAGCACGATGTTGGAGATGGGCAGACCGGAGTCCTTCTGGGTATAGATCACCTGGCTCAGAATCTCCGCCGGTGTCAGACGGCGAACCAGCCCGCCGATGGTGGAGGCGCAGAAGGCGCACCCCATGGCGCAGCCGATCTCCGAGGAGACGCAGACCGTGTTGCCGTGCTGATAACGCATCAGCACCGTCTCCACACAGTTGTCATCCTCCAGGCGCCATAGATATTTTATGGTTCCGTCCAGCTTCGAGACCTGTTTGCGCTCCACCTGCAGCGGGGTCAGGGTGCAATCCCGGGCCAGCTGCTCCCGCAGCGCCTTGGGGAGATTGGTCATCTCGTCAAAGGACATCACCCCGCGGTGCATCCAGACGAAAATCTGCTTGGCCCGAAACTTTGGCTGCCCCAGGCCGGACAGATATCCCTCGATCTCCGAAGGTGTCATGGATTTCAGATCGATTTTTTCAGCCATTTCGTCTCCTCAGCTTTGCGATAAAGAAGCCATCACACCCGTGGGTCTGCGGCCAGAGGGTAATCATTCCGCCGCAGGTCCCCATTTCGCCCGGCATGGAAAACGGCTCCAGCGCAAAGTCCGCATTCTTGTCCAGGAAAGCGCCTACCACCGCGCCGTTCTCCCGGGAGAGCACGGTGCAGGTGGAGTACAGCAGGACGCCGCCCGGCCTGACATAGCGGGCAGCATTGCACAAAATGTCCAGCTGAATTTTGGGCAGACAGGCCAGCTCCTCCACGTCTTTATCGCGAATATCCGGCTTCTTTCGGATGATGCCAAGCCCGGAGCAGGGCACGTCGGCCAGTACAGCATCAAAAGAATTCTGCCACTCTGGCCGGAACTGTCTGGCGTCAGCCGCCTGGGTGCGGATGATATCCAGCCCCAGCCGATTTGCACCGGACTGAATACGCGTCAGTTTTTTCTCCTGGATATCGCAGGAGAGAATCTCCCCCCGATTCTCCATTTGAATCGCGGCGGCGAAGGATTTCCCCCCCGGCGCGGCACAGGCGTCCAGGACGCGATCCCCGGGCTGAACGTCGGAGAGCAGGGCGGCCAGCTTCGCGGCGCTGTCCTGAATATAGCACTCCCCCGCTTGAAACGCGGCAAGGCGCTCCAAATCGCCGCTTCCCTTCACCAATAGGCAGTCCGGCATCCAGGGATGGGCCGTCACCTCCGCGCCGGAATCGGCCAGGGATCGGGCGAGAGCATCAACATCCGTTTTCAATGTGTTGACCTGTACGGTCAGTTCCGCCGGCTGATTGTTGCATTGCAGCCAGCGCTCCAGCTCCTCCAGGGGCAGCTCCCCCTCCATCAGACGAAGCAGCGGCAAGGGGTGGCTATATCGGATC
>JAFVAS010000084.1 GCA_017480395.1 Oscillospiraceae bacterium
ACGCCGGCGGCGTCGCCACCTCCGGCCTGGAGATGAGCCAGAACTCCGAGCGTCTGAGCTGGACCTTCGACGAAGTGGACTCCAAACTCCAGGGCATCATGGAGACCATCTATGCCGACTGCGCCGCCGCCGCCGAGAAGTTCGCCACCCCCGGCGACATCCAGGCGGGCGCCAACATCGCCGGCTTCCTGAAGGTCGCCGACGCCATGCTGGCCCAGGGCGTCTGCTACTAATTCAAACCGTCCTTCCAATCAAAAAGCCCATAGCCGAATTACTTCGGCTATGGGCTTTTGCTATCTCTGCATCAAATGGCTCCATCGCGGGACTCCGGGCAGGCCGATCCCACCCGCCGATCCAGCTCCGCATACAGCCTGCGGTATTCCGAAAACGCCGGAGGACATTGGGGAATCCAGAAGGAGGCCAGCTCCCGCAGCCCCTCGCTGTCGCCGCAGCGGGCCCGAACCTTCTCATAGGCGTAGGTGTTGGCGTCCACCTCATAGGGCTGGCCCAGATAGAGCGCCGTAAACGTCTCCTCCCCGCCCGTGAGCTGGCACTCCCTCCACTCGCCGTCTGAGAGCACATAACAGGTTCCGTCGTACATCACGCTGTAATACCGGCTGCGCTGAATCTCCGCATCAAATCGCTCCGGGTGGAGATATTGGAGGGCGTGCCGCAGCTCGTGGAAGAAGTAAAACAGCTGCTCATACTCTGGAAATGCGGCAATCTGCACCCGATTGAGAAACAGCGTCCTCTGCGTGACATCGAAGGTGCCGTTCGCCGTCTCATACCCCGCAGGCATGTTGTCAGAAAAAACAATATCCAGGTCATGCTCGGCACAGAACTCCTCAAACAGCCCGTCAAAATCGATCATCCCCACAGCCGCCCTTTCGCCTTTATTTTACATCCGCAGAACAATTGTAGCGAAATCGCGCGTCCCTGTCAACCGCATCAGCGCCCGTGGAGCCTTCTGCCCTTAGAGATCCTCCAGGTCGGCAGCGGGAATGTCGTTCTCCAGATTGTCTCGGGCCAGATCCGTATCGATGGCCGGATAGGCGCCCTCCGGAATGGGCCGCTCCGGATGAAAAACCTTCTGGGCCGATCCGCCGGTGCCGGGGATGATCGGGTTGGCCCGCTGCTTGCCGCGCTTCGCCCTCCCCTGCAGCTCCGGCACAGGATCGACCGCGTTGCGGGGTTTTGTGTGGGTACGCTCCGGCCGTTTCATACCTTGCTTCGCCATATTCATTCCTCCCTCCCTGCGCAATGCGCACATGTGATTCACGGCGGCCAGCGCCGCAATGCCAGTTTGCCGCCGTCTCCGCCGTTTATACACAAAAATCGCCCCCTGACCGTTATTTCAGACGGTCAGGGGGCCGGTTTACGCGGGAAAATCTTTATTCGGTGACCCAGCTGATCTCGGTGTTCTCCCTGATCGCGGTGTCAAAATCGAAGTCCCAATGTCCCCGTTCGCTGGGCATCAGGCTGGGCGCATGGGCCCGATTGTCGAAGAGGACCGACTGGGTGCCGAAGGGGCGGCCATCCACCGTGAAGGTGACGTCAAAATAGGTCTGCTTGAGGCGGATGATCTCGTCCACATCGGGGATGGTGATGTCATAATCCTCACGATCCACGCTGTGGCCGATGCCGATCTTCAGGAACTCCAGCACGGGAATATCCAGCGAGAAATAATCGATTTCATCCTCCACATAGTCATAGTCGGAGGTCACATCGCTGCCCCAGACGGAGGCGGTCTGTCCGGCGGCAAACTGTCGGGCCTCCTCGCTCTGGCTGCCGTCGGGATAGATCAGGTGAACCTCCACCACACCCTCAAAAACCTGGAGCAGAGTGTGGGAGATCCCCTCCTCGTCGAACCAGACATAGACCCGGAAGGAGGTGCCCCGCACCGCCATGGTGGAGTTGGGCGTCGTCACCTCGTAGGAGGATTTTTCGCTCAGGGGCTGGGTGATGTGGTTGACCACCGCCCCCAGCTCCAGGTCGATCCTGGTGCGGCTGTCGGCGGGCGTGCCCGTGGCCGTCAGCGTGAAGCGGGTCTGCGGCTCGGCCAGCATGTATTTGTCCTCGTCCATTTTCAGGTAGAGATAGCTCTCCTCAAAGGTGCGGACGTAGTCGCCGCTCTCCAGCATCATGTTGACATAGGGGTCAATGCGGCTGCTCTGGCGTGTTACCTCCGCCTGACCGTCCAACTGGTAGATCTGGATGGTGCGATAGGCGTCACCGCGCCGCAGCAGCACAACCACTACGATGGCAACGATGACCGCCACGACGGCGGCGGAGATCCCGATGATCCCCCTTCTGCTTTTCAGAATCGCTGGCATGGTCTCACCCCTCTCTGACGGTAAGGCTGCCGCCGGAACTGAGATAGAAGCTCTGGTCGCCCTGATAGACGGTGTCGTCCCCCGAAACCTGATAGCTGCCGGAGGTCAGGCGATAGCGGGTGTTGCCCTGGAGGTCATAGGTGCCGACCCCGATGACCTGGGTCCACTCGCCGGTGAAGGTCACGCTGCGGATTTCGTCAAAATGGAAGGTGAAGCTGCTGCCCGCAGGGTGGAGCTGGCCGTCGGTAGAGATGATCCAGCCCTCGAAATAATAGTGATCGCTGGTGGGGTCCTCGCCGGGGAGGGTGACGGAGTAGGTATCTCCCCGATCATCCTCATTAACAAAGGTCAGATCTTCCAGCTTCAAATCCCCGGTGCTGCGGAAGA
>JAFVAS010000013.1 GCA_017480395.1 Oscillospiraceae bacterium
GCGTTTTTCGGTATTTTGCTGCTCTGTCAGGTGTATGATTCCTGGTGTCCGACCTTCCTGACGGATATCTTCGCGCGCCGGATGTACAGCATGTCCTCCTACTCGCTGAAGGCCAGCGGGGACGAGCAGAAGATCCTCCAGGTGCAGTGGATCGTCGGCATCATCATGGCTTGCGACAACCTCGCCGCGCTGATCCTGCTGCCGATCTTCGGCAATCTCTCCGACCGCACGCATACCCGCATCGGCAAGCGCATGCCCTACATACTGGTCGGCACCTTCGTGGCCGCCGCCGCTTTCCCGTTCATCCCGCTCTTCTTCCACCGGAACAACATCGTCGGCATGGTCGTGATGATGGGCGTGGTGCTGCTGTTTATGATGATGTACCGCAACCCCGCCGTCGCCCTGATGCCGGACATCACGCCCAAGCCCCTGCGCGCCAAGGCCAACGGCATCATCAACATCATGGGCTATTTCGGCGGCGCCTTCGCCACGGTGCTGGGCATGTTCCTGGTGCTCAGCCGCTACATCAACGCGGAGGACAGCGCCCGCAGCCTCTGGACCATCGAGCTGCCCTTCCTCATCGCCTCGGTGCTGATGGTCATCTCCGCCTTCGTCCTCTTCCTCACCATCAAGGAGAACAAGCTGGCCGTGGAGCTGAAGGACGAGCTGGAGCTGGGGGAGGCCATGGCCGCCGTGGAGACCCCCATCGACGACGACGCCCCCATGTCCCGGGCCAACCGGCGGATGCTGCTGGCCATCCTGGGGGCGGAATTCCTCTGGTTCATGGCGGACAACGCCATCGGCACCTACATCGGCAACTACGTCATCTACTACCTCCGCTCCGCCTCCAGCGCCACCTCCACCCTCATCATCGTGGGCGGCGCGGCCTCTGTCATCGGCTTTGCCACCGCCGGCGCCATCGCGGATCGGATCGGGCGCAAGTGGACGATCAGCGCCGGACTTGCCATCACGGTGCTGTCCCTCGCCGTCATGTGCTTCGTCTCCCCCACCGGCCGGGCCGTCGGGGAGCACGGCGAGTACGCCTTCCCCACCCTGCTCTTCGCGGTGTGGGCGGTCAAGGGCTATGGCATGGCGCTGGTGCACAACTGCTCCTTCCCCATGGTGGTGGAGCTGTGCTCCTCCAAGAAGATCGGCAAATTCACCGGCTATTACTACGCCGCCAGCATGTCCGCCCAGACCCTGACCCCGGTGCTGCTGGGCCTGGTGTTCCGGGCCACCCTGGCCTGGAGCGCCCTGCCGGTGTACGCCGCCATCCTCTTCGCCCTGAGCTGCGGGGTGTTCACCGCCCTGGTGAAGAACATCAAGGCCCGCAAGCTGGAGAACGTCAAGGGGCTGGAGGCCCTGGGCGACGGGGACTGACCGCCCCCAACAGAATCAACGAATTCGGAAGTGAGATAACCAATGATCGTTTTGATCGTGATCCTTGTGGCCGCAGCCGCTGTGGCCGGACTGTATCTGTTCTGCCTGTGCCCCAACCGGGGACGCCAGGGGCGCATGGCCCCCTTTATGGAGACCTATATCGCCCACCGGGGGCTGTACAGCAACCCCGCGATCCCGGAGAACTCCCTCCCCGCCTTTGCCCGGGCGGTGCGCCACGGCTACGGCATCGAGCTGGATGTCCAGCTCACCGCCGACGACCAGCTGGTGGTCTTCCACGATGAGACGCTGCTGCGGGCCTGCGGCGACGCGCGCAAGCTGCACACCCTGACCTATGGGGAGCTGGAAAAGCTGAGCCTGTTCGGCACCGGGGAGAAGATTCCCCTGCTGCGGGACGTGCTGGCGGCGGTGGGCGGCGCGGTTCCCCTGATTGTGGAGATCAAGAAGGAGGGCCGCTATCTGGAGACCACCCGGCGCACCCACGCCATGCTCCAGGGCTATTCCGGCGTCTACTGCGTGGAGTCCTTCCACCCGCTGGTCATGCGCTGGTTCCGAAAGCACAGCCCGGAGACCATCCGCGGGCAGCTCTCCACCGATTTTGGCCGGGAGGAGGCGGGCCTCGCCCCGGCGGCCAGCTTTGTGCTGACCAACCTGCTGCTGAATTTCCTGTCCCGGCCGGACTTTATCGCCTACAACCGCCTGTTTCAGGATCAGGGCTCCTTCAATCTGTGCCGCCGGCTCTTCCACCCCGTCAACGTGGCCTGGACGGTGAAGAGCGGGGATCAGCTGGAAGCGGATCGGGCGCGGTATCAGGTGTTTATCTTCGAGGGCTTTCTGCCCTCCGACAATACCGAGCAATAAACAGCAGTCGGACGGAATCACATTCCGTCCGACTGCTTTATCCTCAGAATATCGTGATGTCCGCCCGGGGCAGACGGTCAAAAGAGAAGAGAGGGATCAGCTCCCGGGCCCGGATCGGCTCCGGCCGGTCGATCAGCCCCGCCGCGTGGGCCAGCCGCCCGACGAGCGCCTCCGGCGTCGTCCCCGCCCCGCGCAGGGCGGCCAGGGTCAGATCGGCCTCCCGTTTGGAGAGCCTCCGCCCATCCGGCGCGCACAGCAGCGGCACATGGGCGTATTCCGGGGGTTCAAAGCCCAGCAGGCCCTGGAGCCAGATCTGCCGGGGGGTGGAGCCCAGCAGGTCGCTGCCCCGCACCACCTGGTTGACCCCCATCAGGGCGTCATCCACCACCACCGCCAGCTGATAGGCATACACCCCGTCGGAGCGGCGGAGGATGAAGTCCCCGCAGTCCCGGGCCAGGTTCTCCCGATAGGGGCCCTGGAGCCGATCGACAAAGCCGACCTCCTCCTCCGGCACCCGGATGCGCAGGGCCGGGCGGCGCAGCCTGGCGCGCGCCTCCCGCTCCTCCGCCGTGAGGGCGCGGCAGGTACCCGCGTAAATCACCTCGCCGTCAGAGCGGTGGGGCGCATTGGGGGCGTGGAGCTGTCCCCGGGTGCAGAAGCAGGGGTAGAGCAAGTCCCTCCCCCGCAGCACCTCCAGCGCCGCGCGGTAGAGCTCCCCCCGGTGGGACTGGTAAAAGGTCTCGCCTCCGGCGCTGCCGCCCAGATCCCAGTCCAGGCCCAGCCACCGCAGATCCTCCTCCACCCCGTCGCAGAGGTGGGGCTTGCAGCGATCCGGATCCAGATCCTCCAGCCGGAGCACCATCTCACCCCCGGCGGAACGGGCCGCCAGCCAGGCCAGCAGCGCCGACCAGGCGTTGCCCAGGTGCATCCGCCCGCTGGGGGATGGGGCAAACCGCCCGCGCACCGTCTTTTCTCCCATATGTTCCTCCCAAAAGCAAAGGGGACAGAAATCTGTCCCCTTGCCGGTCTGTTATCTGTGTCCGCCGACGTGGCCGCCGCCGCCAAAGCCGCCGCCGCCATGTCCGCCGGAGCGTCCCCCGAAGCTGCTGCGGGTGCCGCC
>JAFVAS010000085.1 GCA_017480395.1 Oscillospiraceae bacterium
GCAGCCCCCAGATTGGGGACTGCGCCTCTTTTGCGTATGTTCCGATGTTCAGGAGCCCGTTCCGGCCCGGGCCAACGCCTCCGCGTCGGCTTTGCGCTGGGCCTCGATGTTTTGCTTGAGCATGGAGTCCTTGACCTTCATCAGCCGGGTGGTGGTGTTGCGGTCGTTCTCCTCCAGCTTCATGGAGATATAGCGGATGCTCTCCTCCATCTGGGGGATCATGACGTACTCCAGGGCGTTGACCCGGCGGCGGGTCTTCTCGATCTCCTCTGCCAGCAGCTGGGTGGTCTTTTCGATCTGGGCCAGCTTCAGCATATCCTGGAAGACGGAGGACAGGGCGTCCACCGCGCCGTCCAGCTCGCAGCTGGTGGTGGCGAAGCCGTAGGGATAGATGTCCCCGGCGGAGCCACCCGCGGTGCTGAACTGGTAGAGGGGGACGTTGACGGACATGATGTTCTTGGTCTTCAGCTCCAGCTCCACGCTCTGCTTGGGGTAGAGCAGGGCCTGCTCCAGCATCTCTGCGCTCATCAGGGCGGAGGCCACGGTGAAGGAGCCGTGGGCCCGCTTCAGCCCCTCCTCCACCCGGGCGCGGATGGCCCGGTTCTCCCGGACGGCGTCCAGGAATTGCTTCATCAGCTCATCCCGCTTGTCCTTGAGCAGCTTGTGGCCCCGGGTGGCGGTCTTGAGCCGGCCCTTGAGCCGGGTCAGCTCCATTCGGGTTGCGCTTACGGTGGTATTTGCCATTGCGGTCTACCCCCTTACGCTTCGTCCTTCTTGGGCAGATACTTCTCGATGTGCTCCTCTTTGATGCGCTTCAGCTCGCCCACCGGCAGGATGGACAGCAGATCCCAGCCCAGATTCAGCGTCTCCTGGATGGAGCGGTTCTCGTCCGGGCCCTGGGCCACATAGCGCTTTTCAAACTCGGAGGCGAACTTGGCGTAGAGCAGGTCGGTGGGGGACAGGGCGGCCTCGCCCAGGATGCTCATCAGCTCCTTGGCCTCCTTGCCGGTGGCGTAGGCGGCGAAGAGCTGGTTCATGGTGCCGGAGTGATCCTCCCGGGTCTTGCCCTCGCCGATGCCCTTGTCCTTCAGACGGGACAGGCTGGGCAGCACGTCCACGGGGGGATAGATGCCCATGCGGTGCAGCTCCCGGCTGAGGATGATCTGGCCCTCGGTGATGTAGCCGGTCAGGTCGGGGATGGGGTGGGTCTTGTCGTCCTCGGGCATGGTCAGGATGGGGATCATGGTGATGGAGCCCGCCTTGCCCAGCTGACGCCCGGCCCGCTCGTACATGGTGGCCAGGTCGGTATAGAGGTAGCCGGGATAGCCGCGGCGGCCGGGGACCTCCTTCTTGGCGGCGGAGATCTCACGCAGGGCCTCGGCGTAGTTGGTGATGTCGGTCATGATGACCAGGACGTGCATGTCCTTCTCAAAGGCCAGATACTCCGCGGCGGTCAGGGCCATCTTCGGGGTGGAGATGCGCTCGACGGCGGGATCGTTGGCCAGGTTGGTGAACATGACGGTGCGGTCGATGGCGCCGGTGCGGCGGAACTCCTGGACGAAGAACTCCGACTCCTCGAAGGTGATGCCGATGGCGGCAAAGACTACGGCGAAGTTGGAGGCGTCGTCCAGCACCCGGGCCTGCCGGGCGATCTGGGCGGCCAGGGCGGCGTGGGGCAGGCCGGAGCCGGAGAAGATGGGCAGCTTCTGGCCGCGCACCAGGGTGTTCAGGCCGTCGATGGTGGAGATGCCGGTCTGAATGAACTCGTTGGGATAGTCCCGGGCGGCGGGGTTCATGGCCAGGCCGTTGATGTCCCGGTACTCCTCGGCCAGAATCTCGGGGCCGCCGTCGATGGGCTCGCCCATGCCGTTGAAGACGCGGCCCAGCATGTCGCCGGAGACGCCCAGCTGCAGGGGATGGCCCAGGAAGCGAACCTTGGACTGGGCCAGGTTGATGCCTGCGGCGGACTCGAAGAGCTGGACGGTGGCGGTGTCGCCGTTGACCTCCAGCACCTTGGCACGGCGGACGGAGCCGTCGGGGAGCTCGACCTCGACCAGCTCGTCATAGGTGGCGCCCTCCACCTGGTTGACCACCATCAGGGGGGAGGCGATCTGCTGTATCGTGCGGTATTCCTTAATCATCAGTCAACCTCTCCTCTCTCGGCGATCTCCTCGATCTGGGCGAGCATATCCTCGCCCAGCTTGGCGTAGGTGGCCTCGTACTCCTCCACGGGGACGGTCTTGGCGCGGCCGATCCCGGCGCGGGCGGGAATGGCGAACAGGTCGCTGATCTCGGCGCCCTTCTGGATGGCGGCGCGGCAGGCGGTGTCGTAGTCCAGGATGAGCTTCATCATCAGGGTCTGGCGGCGGTAGTCGGAGAAGGTGTCGATGTCCATGAAGGCGTTCTGCTGCAAGAAGTCCTCCCGGATCATCTTGGCCACCTCCAGGGTGAGCTGGTCGGCGGGGGACAGGCTGTCCTTGCCCACCAGCTGGACGATCTCGTTCAGGCTGGCCTCCTCCTGCAGCAGGCTCATGGCCTTGGTGCGGTTCTCCAGGAAGCCGCGGCCCAGGTTCTCGTCATACCAGGGCTTCAGGTTGTCCAGGTACAGGGAGTAGGAGCTCAGCCAGTTGATGGCGGGGAAGTGACGGCGGTAGGCCAGGGAGGAGTCCAGGCTCCAGAACACCTTGACGATGCGCATGGTGCCCTGGCTGACGGGCTCTGAGAGGTCGCCGCCGGGAGGGGAGACGGCACCGACGGCGGTCAGGCTGCCCCGGCGATCGGCGTCGGAACCCAGGCAGGCCACGACACCGGCCCGCTCGTAGAACTCGGCGATGCGGCTGGCCAGGTAGGCGGGATAGCCCTCCTCACCGGGCATCTCCTCCAGACGGCCGGACATCTCACGCAGGGC
>JAFVAS010000086.1 GCA_017480395.1 Oscillospiraceae bacterium
AACACGGTGCGCAGCAACCAGCGGCGGACAAAGCTGCTGCTCATTCTCGCCTATCTGCTGATCTGGGGCTGTTCCATGGTGGTGTTCTGGTGCCTGATGAGCCCCTCCGACGCCCTGGGCTTCAGCTTCATGTTCCTCTGGGTTCTGCTGCCGGCGGCCAATTTCGTGATCTCCCTGCTGATCGGCTGGAACGACTGCTGGGGCAGGTGGAAATGGCTGGCCGCGCCGGTTATGGGTCTGACCTACATGCTGGCGGAGTACGCCACCTTCAGCACCGCGAATATGATCTCCAATCACTTCTCCCCGGTCAACCCGCCGGAGTGGGGCATGGTGCTGGCCGGGGCCGTCATCTCCCTGCTGGGGCTGGGGATCGGAGCGCTGATCCACCGCCGGAGACGGGGAAACCGCCCCCGCGAGGAATCGGCCGCCAAATAAAATGAACAAATCCCGAGCCCGGACAAAACCGGGCTCGGGATTTTCATATCTCGACAATAACGCGGCCGCAGGCGTTCACCACCCGGGTGGAGGCGAACTGCCGCTCCCGCTGAAAGTGGGGGTCGTAGCATTGGTGCAGGTGGCCGTGGGCCATGAGGGCGGGGGAGTAGCGCTCCATCAGCCGCCGAAAGACGGAAAAGCCGACGTGGGCGGGGTCGGTGCCGTCTCCGCAGCCCCGGGCGGGGGCGTGGGT
The DNA here is from genome assembly GCA_017480395.1 of Oscillospiraceae bacterium. Lineage (GTDB taxonomy): Bacteria > Bacillota > Clostridia > Oscillospirales > Oscillospiraceae > UMGS1766. Next base: position 689 of record JAFVAS010000086.1, read on the forward strand.
GAGCAGGATGTCAAAGCCCCCGGCCCTCCAGATCTGGGGCAGCAGCCCCAGGGCGCGAAGGGTCATCGCCTGGTCGGTGTACTGCTGGGCTCCGCCGTTATAGCGCATGCAGCCCCCCAGCCCCACGATGCGCACCCCCTGGCAGGTCACCAGCCGGCCATCCGCGTTGATGCAGCCCTCCGGCGGCTTTTTGTCATAGCCCGTGTCGTGGTTGCCCGGGACGTAGACCAGGGGGACATGGGAATAGGTGACGAGGAAGGAGAGATAGTCCGCGTCCAGGTCGCCGCAGGAGAGGATGAGGTCGATCCCCTCCAGCCGGGAGGGCTGGAAGTAGTCCCAGAGGGCGCGCTCCTCCTCGTCGGCCAGCAGCAGCAGCCTCATACCGTCCCCTCCTTGTCCTGCTCCAGCACGCCCTGGAGGCGCACCAGCTTCTGTGCCTCCGGCGTGAGCTGGTCGATGGATGGGATGCTGCCCACCACGTTGCTGGCCAGCCAGTCCATCTTGATGTTCTCCTCCGGGGTGGGGCAGACGTCGTCCCCGATATGCTGGACGCCGTGGTTGTCAAAGACGGGCCCCTCCAGCGGGTGGAAGGTGTTCTCGATGATGCTCCTGCGCAGCAGCTGCACCAGGCGCTTGGTCTGGGGCGGGAGGCCCTGGGTGTAGTGGACGTCGATGACGCCGGTGGAGAGGCCCCACCAGTAGTTGATGGTCTGCCCGGCCTGGGCGGTGGGCTCCAGCTCCGACCAGGAGCCGTCCAGCACGGAGCGGAGGATCTTTTCATAGAAGCTGCCCCAGTTCCAGTAGGACAGGGCGATGTTGCGCTCCCGGCCGTGGGAGAGCAGGCTGACGCCGAAGGGGCGGTCGGGCTCCTTGGGGTCGAACATGTCCTGCCCGGCGACGGCGGTGACGTGGTTCCAGGCGAATCGGCCCGGAATGTCGATGCCCGGAACCGTGGACCACTCCAGATAGACCCGGGCGCTGGGGTTCGCCATCTGGGCCCCCAGGGCGAAGGCGTTGATGGAGGCGGGGGTGCCGTAGTTGGGGTAGTCGCAGACGTAGCCGATGCGGCCGTTCTCGCTCATGGCCCCGGCGATGACGCCGGTCAGAAATTTCGCCTCATAAAGGCGGCCATAGTAGGTGCGCAGGATGGGATGGCTGACGTTGAGGGAGCAGTTCAAAAATTTGATGTTGGGATAAGCCCCCGCCGCCTTCAGATTGGCGGCCAGCAGCCGGGCGGTGGTGGTGAAGATCACATCGTACCCCTCTTTGGCGAGCTGGGCCACCCGGGCGTCAAAATCCTCCTGAAGCATATTGAAAAAGCTGGCGGTCTCGATCTGGCCCGCCATCTTCTTCTGGACGATGAGCCGCCCCTGCTCGTGGGTGTAGGTCCAGTAGGAGTCCACCGAGGTCTTGTCGTGGAGGAAGGCCACCTTCAGCACCTTGGCGGCGGGGTGGATGATGCGGCTGATGATGGTCTTGGGCTGCTCCGGCGTGGGGGTCATCTGTACCGCCGGGGCGGCGGCGTTGGCCTCGTTGACCAGCTCCGGCGCGATGGCGGCCAGGTCGGATTTCAGCTCTGTCGGTGTGCGCTCCTGCAGGCGGGCGAGTCCGAAGATCTGGAGATAGCGCAGCAGCGCCTTGTCCTGGGTGAGCACGCCATAGAGCGGGGAGGATCGGAAGGCCTGCCGGAAGCGGGTGACATCGGCGGAGAGGCTGCGCTGCCGCTCCTCGTCCCACACCGACTGATCGCCGCCGCAGAGCAGCTTGAGCAGGGCGGGATAGCTGCCCAGCCGGGAGAACTGGATATAGTTGACGCGGGTGATGCGGTAAAACTCCAGAAACTCGTAGTAGACCTGAACCTCCGGCGCGTCGCTGCGGGGGGGCAGGATGCGCCGCACATTGGCCGACACGGTGGTTGCGCCGAAATAGCGCAGGACGGAGACCCGCTTGTGCCCCTCTACGACGTAAAATCGGTTCAGATATTCCAGCGCGGTGATGGGCTCCTGAATACCCTCCTCCAAGTGGGCCTTTGCCAGCGCCGTCCACTTGGCGGCAAACTCGCTGTCCTCCTCCAGCAGGGGGTAGAAGGAGGGGGAGAAGGCGTCGCGCCGGGAGGCGGTCAGGGTGCCGGCGATCTGGTCGATGGCGATGCTGACGGTGCCCAGGGGGCTCTCGCTCATGGAGGAGATGC
>JAFVAS010000087.1 GCA_017480395.1 Oscillospiraceae bacterium
GTGATCCCCGAGGTGTTTGGGGTGACGCTGTAGCGAATTGAAGCCGGAGGCCGCATCCGGTATTTCTGCGGCGGGGAGGTGTGAACGTGGCCTATTTTCCCTTCATTGCGGAGCTGGCCGAATGGCGCGTTCTAATTGTCGGCGGCGGAGGAACCGCCCTGGGGAAGGCGCGGCGGCTGGCGGACTACGGTGCCGCCCTCACGGTGGTCGCGCCGGAGGTGCTGCCGGAGCTGGCGTCCCTGCCGGGAATCACCGTGCTGCGCCGCCGGTTTTCCCCCGAGGATCTTCTGGAGGACTGGTTTTTTGTCATCGCCGCCACCGATGACGGCCCCCTCAACCGGGAGATCTCCGAGGGGTGCCGGGGGCGGCGCATCCCGGTGAACGTGGTGGACACCCCGGAGGCGTGTGACTTTTTCTTCCCGTCGCTGGTGCGGCGGGGCCCCCTGTCCATCGGCATCTCCACCGGGGGAGCCAGCCCCACCGCCGCCATTCAGATCCGGCGGGGGGTCGAGGCCATGCTGCCCGACTGCCTGGGGGATATCCTCCTGTGGCTGGGGGAGCTGCGCCCGGAGATTCGGGCGCAGACCGACGGCGAGGAACCCCGCAAGCGTATCTATCAGAAGCTCTATGCCCGGGCTGTGGCCCTGGGCCGTCCCCTCTCCCGGGAGGAGACAGAAACACTCATCCGGGAGGTGAAGGACGCGTGACGGGAAGGGTATCCCTGGTGGGGGCCGGCTGCGGCGAGGCAGATCTCATCACCCTGCGGGGCCTGGAGCGGCTAAAGTCCTGCGACGCCGTGGTCTACGACGCCCTGATCGACCTCCGGCTGTTGGAGGCGGCGCCCGCCGACGCCCAACGCATTCCCGTGGGGAAGCGGGCGGGGGAAGTCTCCGCCAGTCAGGAGGAGATCAACGCCCTGCTGATCTCCCTGGCCGCCGAGGGGAAGGCCGTCGTCCGCCTCAAGGGGGGCGACCCCTTCGTCTTTGGCCGGGGCGGGGAGGAGGCCATGGCCCTGGCGGCGGCGGGCATCCCCTATGAGGTGGTGCCCGGCATCTCCTCCGCCCTGTATATCCCCATGGAGGCGGGCATCCCCGTGACCCACCGGGCGGTGAGCCGCAGCGTCCACATTGTCACCGCCCACACCGCTCATCGGGCGCTGCCGGAGCATCTGCCGGAGCTGGCCGCGCTGGAGGGCACCCTGGTGTTCCTGATGGGACTGCACGCCCTGGATGACCTGGCGGCGGCGCTGATGGCGGCGGGCAAGGCCCCCTCCACCCCGGCGGCGGTGCTGTCCGGGGGGAACGCGCCCCAGCCCGCGGCGGTGCGGGGCACCCTGGAGACCATCGCCCAGCGCGCAAAAAAAGCAGGGGTCATTGCCCCTGCGGTGATTGTTGTGGGTGATGTGGCGGCCATGGATCTGCGGGATCAGGCCCGCGGCGTGACCGTCGGTCTGACGGGCACCGATCCCTTCCAGGAAAAGCTGGGCGACCAGCTGGCCCGGGTGGGACTGCGCGCCGCGGCGGTGCAGCGGGCGCGGCTTCGGATGCGGGAGATCGACATCCCGTGGCCGGAGCTGGGCCGGGGCGGCTGGATCGTCTTTACCAGCGGCAACGGCGTGAGGGCGTTTTTCCGGCGGTGCCTTCGTGAGGGCGTGGATCTTCGCGCCCTCGCCGCCAACCGGTTCGCTGTCATCGGCACCGAGACGGGATAGGCCCTGGCGGAGTACAGCATCCGGGCCGACCTGTGCCCGGCGGAATTCACCAGCGAGGCGCTGGCCCTGGCGCTGGCGGAGGGGAGCGGCGAGGGAGAGCCCGTCTGGCTCTTTGACTCCGCCCAGGGCTCCGGGGTGATCCCGGAGCGGCTGGGGAGCCGCTGCCGCCGCATCAGCCTCTATGAGACGGTGTATGAGACCATCCCCGGCGTCCCGGCGCCGGACTTCCTGCTGCTGGGCAGCGCCGGGGCGGTGAACGCCCTGGCGGACAGCGGCTTTATCCCGGCGGAGCGGACAACCCCCATCTGCATCGGGCCAGTCTGCGCCGACGCCTTTGAGCGCCGATTCGGGCGGGTTCCCCTGCGTCCGGCCCAGATCACGACCCGATCCATGGTCGAGCGGGTGCTGGAGGAGATCACACGCTCCGAATCGCGGCGGTGAAATCCTCGATGAGGTCCGAGGCGTCCTCGATGCCCACGCTGACGCGGATGGTGTCGTCAAAGACCCCGGCGGCCTCCCGCTGGGCGGGGGTGCTCTTCATAAAGATGGTGGAGGCCGGGTGAATAACCAGGGTGCGCACGTCCCCGATGTTGGAGGCGATGTGGGCGTAGTTCAGGGCGTTGAGAATCGCCACGGCCCGCTCCTTGGAGCCGGCCCGGAAGGTCAGGATGCCGCCCCCGAGGCCCTGCAGCTGCCGCTGGCACAGCGCCTGCTCGTGCAGCGTCGGGTGGTTGACCTGCAATCCCCCCAGCTCGTCCAGGGCCTTGGCCAGGGCGGCGGCGTTGGCGCAGATGCGCTCCATCCGCAGGCCCAGGGTCTCCAGCCCTACCACGTTCAAAAAGGCGTTCATGGGGGCCAGGCACCCGCCGAAGTTTTCCAGAACGTCGGTGCGCAGCCGCATCAGGAAGGCAAAGGGCCCCGTGTGCTCAAAGCCCTTCAGGGCGGGATAGCGGGCGAAATCCCAGCGGAATTTGCCCCCATCCACAATGACGCCGCTGATGGCGTCGCCGCTGCCGGTGATGTACTTGGAGGAGGAGTGGATCACAATGTCTGCGCCCAGGGACAGGGGCCGCACCAGATAGGGGGTGGCGGTGGTGCTGTCCACCAGGAAGGGCAGGCCGTGGCTGTGGGCCAGCTCCGCCACGGCGGCGATGTCCGTCACCCGCAGGGCGGGGTTGGAGATCACTTCGCCAAAGATACATCGGGTGCGGGGCGTGATGAGGGGTTCGATCTCCTCCGGCGTCAGCAGGGGGACGAATCGGGTGTGGATGCCCAGCTTCTCCAGGTCGCCGAAGAGGTCGATGGTTCCCCCGTACAGTCCGCTGGCGGCGATGACCTCGTCCCCCGGGGAGAGGATGGTCAGCAGGGCCATGGAGACGGCGGCCATGCCCGAGGAGGCCGCCACCGCCCCGACGCCGCCCTCCAGCTCGTTGATGCGCTGCTCCAGGGCGGAGACCGTGGGATTGCCGATGCGGGAGTACGCATAGCCCATGGTCTTGTGGGCAAAGACCCGCTCCAGCGTCTCAAAGGAGTCATATCGGAAGGCGTTGGACTGGGTGACGGGGGGCAGGGTCGCCCCGTTGGCGTAGGGGCCGACGGCCTTGCCGTGGAGAAGCCCGGTATTGAACTTCATTCAAAATCACAACCTTATTTGAGGGTATCTTTTATTTTATCATACCGAAATAGATCTGGTTATGTGACTTACAGATAGCCAGCCATCGGGAATCGGAATAACCAGAGGGGGCATATCCTGTGACTCTGCAGCAGATCCAATACGCCGTATCCATTGCGGATACCGGCTCCATCAACAGCGCGGCAAAGGAGCTGTTCATCTCCCAGTCCCGCCTCTCCGGGGCGGTGCGGGAGCTGGAACAGGAGCTGGACATCACCATTTTCCTGCGCACCAACCGGGGCATCCAGGTCACGGCGGAGGGGGAGGAGTTCCTGGGCTATGCCCGTCAGATCCTGGATCAGTACCACCTCATGGAGGACAAGTATCTGTTGACCGGGAAGCGGAGGCACAAATTCTCCGTCTCGATGCAGCACTACACCTTCGCGGTGCAGGCCTTTATCCGCACGGTGCAGACCTACGGCGCGGAGAAATTTGAATTTGCCGTCCATGAGACCCAGACCAGCCAGGTCATTCAGAATGTGAGCACCATGAAGAGCGAGCTGGGGGTGCTCTATGTGAACGACTTCAACCGCAGCGTGCTGACCAAGCTGTTTCACGACTGCGATGTGGAGTTCATTCCCCTGTATGACTGCTCCATCTCGGTCTATCTCTCCCGGGAGCATCCCCTGGCGGAGATGCCTGAGATCGGCATCGAGCAGCTCAAGCCCTACCCCTGCCTCTCCTTTGAGCAGGGCAGCGCCAACTCCTTCTATTTTGCCGAGGAGGTGCTGAGCACCTACCCCTTCCGGCAGATCATCAAGGTGGACGACCGGGCCACCATGCTGAACATGATGATCGGGCTGAACGGGTACACCCTGTGCAGCGGCATCATCTGTGAGGAGCTCAACGGAGAATACTACCGGGCCATCCCCCTCAAAACGGAGGAGAAGATGACCATCGGCTATATCAAGAAGAAACAGGTGCCTCTGAGCGCCATCGCGGAGCGATACATTGAAGAACTGAAAGCCTATGCGGGAGGAAACGAACATGAGTGAAGTAAAACGGATCAGCCCGGAGCAGCTCCGGGCGCTGGAGCCCGGCACGGTCACCTTGGTGGACGTACGGGAGCCGGACGAAGTGCTGGTGTCCGGCCTGGAGGGGGCGATCAACCTGCCCTTCTCCACCTTCCCCCGGGGTCTGGACGACATCCCGAGGGATAAGCCGGTGGTGGTCTTTTGCCGCACTGGGGACTGGAGCGGCGAGGTGGCGGAGATTCTGGCCGAGCGGGGCTATGACGTGTCCGACCTGGAGGGCGGCTGGAAGGCCTACCGCGCCCTGCCGGAGGAGCCGCCGGTGGAGATCGACGCCAAGGGACTCAAATGCCCCGGCCCGATTGTGAAGGTGGCCGACACGATGCGTGACCTGAGAACGGGACAGAAGGTCCGGGTGGAGGCCACGGAGGACGCCTTTGCCTCGGACATTGCCGTCTGGTGTGAGCGGACGGGCAACCGGCTGGTCAAGCTGGAGGTGACGCCCCAGGTCATCGAGGCGGTCATCCAAAAGGAGGAGGCCCCCGCCGTGGCAGCGGCGAGCGCGGGAAATGATAAAAACTTTGTGGTGTTCAGCGGCGACCTGGACAAGACCATTGCCGCCTTCATCATGGCCAACGGCGCGGCGGCCATGGGACGAAACGTGACCATGTTCTTCACCTTCTGGGGCCTGAATATCCTGCGCCGCCCGGAGAAGGTCTCCGTGGCCAAAACCCTGATCGAGCGGATGTTCGGCTTCATGATGCCCCGGGGGACCAAAAAGCTGGGCCTGTCCCGCATGAACATGGGCGGCGCCGGAGCAAAGATGATCCGGACGATCATGAAGCAGAAGGGGATCAGCTCTCTGGAGGAGCTGATTCAGGACGCCATCGACCACGGAGTTCGGATCGTGGCGTGCCAGATGTCCATGGATATTATGGGAATTCACAAGGAGGAGCTCATCGACGGCGTGGAGCTGGGCGGAGTCTCCACCTTCCTGGGGGCGGGGGAGAAGTCCGACATGAGCCTGTTTATCTGACGGTGTCGTAAAGCCCCTCGGCCCGTCGGCGCTGTCAGCCGGAGGCTGTCTACGGGCCGTCGATCAGGAAAAACAGGGCCACCGAATCCGGTGGCCCTGTTTTTGTCCAAAGCTGTGGGGTGGCAGAGCGCATCGACCATGCAGAGGGAGGAAGCGCCGTTATTCCCCCCGGTGGCCCCTCCGGTAGGCACCGGGGGTGCAGCCGTAGTAGGCGGAAAAGGCCCGGTAAAAGCTGCTGACGGTGGTGTAGCCCGTCTCGGCGGCGATGGCCTCCATGGCGATTCCCCCGTGGCGGAGCAGCAGGGCGGAGCGCTCCATCCGCAGCTTGGTGATCAGATCGGAGTAGGGCATCCCGGTGGCGGAGGAGACGATCCGGCGGATCTGCTTTTCGCTGTAATGGAACCGCTCCGCCAGATCGGACAGCCGCACCGTGGCGTAGTGGGCCTGGATATAGCTGAGGATGGCGGAGTATTCGTGCTTCCAGAAAAAGTCTTCCGACCGGGGCAGCCGGACCGATCCCTCATAGCGGCGCAGCAGAAGGATGAAGCAGGCGGTCATATACGCGTTGATCAGCGGGGCCGTATAGGCCTGATCCTCCAGATACTCCAGAAAGACCCGGCCCAGCAGATCCCGGATCTCCGGGTCGCCGCCGGTCTCAAAGCGGAGGTAGGAGTTGGGCTGGCTGCCGCTGAGGGCATGGCGGAAGAAGCTGGACATCAGGTTGCCGGCGGGGATCTGGTTCCAGAATACCTGGTCAAAGGTGCTGGAGCGGATGTTGTAGTAGACCAGCACCTGGTCGTCGCCATAGCAGGGGTTGGCGTGAAGGACGTTGGGGGCCACGATCAGCACGGTGCCCGGACGGAGGGTGACGGCCTCGTTGGCGAAGTGCACCGGGCACTCCCCGGAGAAGGCGTAGTAGATCTCAAAATACTGGTTCTGGTGCCAGTGGGCGGGCATGTAGCGCATCATCTGCCGGGCGGAGATGTCCTGATCCGGGTGGATGTAGCTGGCCTCCCGCTGGTCGCCCCAGTGGGTGGAGAGCAGGCGCAGCGCCCCCGGATCGGCAGGATCGTCCAGCAGGCGCCGTCCCACGTCCATGATGGGCCCCTGGGCGTCGGAGCGCAGGCCGGAGAGCAGGCCCGCCCGCTCCTCGGAGGCCAGGCCGCCGCCGAACTCCCGGGCCATCCAGCCGGTGTACTCGGCCAGCTCGCCGACGCTTAGAATATGGGATCGGATGTCCGGCCGCTGGAGCAGGCATTCCTTCAACCCCCACTCCAGCCGGGTCATTGGCAGACTTTCCAGCTCCTGTATCTCCATATTGATCCCCCTTAGATGTCCGAAAATGCGAATACGGATGACCATTATAGTAAATGATTTTTTGGCCAAAATCAAGTATACTCAACCCAGAGAGACCCGAAAAA
>JAFVAS010000088.1 GCA_017480395.1 Oscillospiraceae bacterium
TCGTCCGGGAGAAGGCCCATCAGGTGGGCCTGGGCAGCCTGCCTGACCCGTCGCTGGAGTTGATCGCCGAAAACGTCACCGGCAACGTCCGCCAGAACGAGGGCACCGTCAAAAAGCTGCTGGCCTTTCAGGAGCTGGAGGGCGCCAGCATGGATCTGGAGACCACCATGCGCGCCGTGCGGGAGCTGATCCGCTCCTCCGAGAGCCTGATGCCCTCCCCCGACGTCATCATCGACGAGACCGGCAAGTGCTACGGCATCGACGTCTCCGACATCCTGTCCACCTCCCGCACCAAGGAGATCACCCTGGCCCGCCAGGTGGCCATGTACGTCATCCGGCAGCTCACCAAGCTCTCCCTGCCCGAGATCGGCAAGATCTTCTCCCGGGATCACACCACCGTCATCCACTCCCTGGAGAAGGTGGAGGGCCTCATCAAGGAGGACCGGGAGACGGCGGAGAACATCCGGGACATCAAGAGCAACGTGAACGCCCGGAATTACTAAACGTCATTGCGCTTTGCTCTGTTCTCGCTTCTCTATCCACACCTTCCACGGGAAAAAAATTTCTGTGGAAAACGCGAGGCCGCTTTTTTCTTCCGGTCCCTTCCTCTTCTGTGGAAAACCGGGGAAAACTCCCCCACCCCCTGGGGACAAAAATTTCCCTCCGCTTCCGGCAAAATCCGCCTTTTCCACAAAAGTTTTGCCACACTACTACTGCTACTATTTATTTAACCTACCCTCTTTGTAAGAGGGTAGGCAAACCGTCTCTATCTTTCATCTACCCGGAGGTCTATCCAGCTATGAAATTCACCTGTGAAAAGGCGCTGCTGCAGAGCGCCGTCTCCATCTCCTCCCGCGCGGTCAGCCCCAAGAGCTCCATCGCCGCCCTGGAGGGCATTCTGGTCACTGCCACCGACGAGCTGCGCCTCACCGGCTACAATCTCTCCACCGGCATCCGCACCGTCGTCCCCGCCGACGTGCGGGAGGGGGGCAGCCTCGTCCTCTCCGCCCACCTCTTCGGGGACATCGTCCGCCGCCTGGAGGACAGCGTCGTCTCCATCTCCACCCAGGGCAACATGGTCAACATTCAGTGCGGCCGCAGCGAGTTCAATATCATGGGCTCCGACCCGGAGGATTTTCCCGAGCTGCCCCTGGTGGAGTATGAGCACACGGTGGAGCTCAAGCGCAGCGTCCTGCGCAGCATGATCAACCAGACCCTGTTCGCCGTCTCCACCAACGAGAGCCGCCCCATCCACACCGGCTCCCTCTTTGAGATCAACGACCAGAAGGTCATGACCGTGGTCAGCGTGGACGGCTTCCGGCTGGCCCTGCGCCGGGAGACGGTGGACGCCATCACCGGCAAGCCCAACTTCTCCTTTGTGGCCCCCGCCGCCGCCCTCAGCGAGGTGGAGAAGATCTGCGGCGAGAGCGACGAGACCGCCACCATCGTCCTGGGCTCCCGCCATGTCATGTTCAAGGCCGGGGACACCATGCTGGTGGCCCGGCGGCTGGAGGGGGAGTTTCTGGACTACCGCAAGGCCATCCCCGGGGAGAACCCCATCCAGATGGTGTGCGACAAGCGCTCCCTCCAGAGCACCATTGAGCGGGTCAGCCTCATCATCACGGAAAAGCAGCGCTCCCCCATCCGCTGCAAATTTGAGCGGGACAACCTCAAGATCCGGGTCAACACCGCCTTGGGGGACGCCAGCGACGAATGCGACATGTCCGGCGAGGGCAACGACCTGGAGATCGGCTTCAACCACAAATACATGCTGGACGCCCTGAAGGTCGCCCCGGCGGACAGCGTCCGGCTGTGCATGAGCACCCCCATCTCCCCCTGCGTCATCGTCCCGGTGGAGCCGGAGCAGGACAACTTCCTCTACATGGTGCTGCCCGTGCGCATCCGGGCCGGCGGCTGACGGAGGGAACACCATGGGACAGGATTACACCACCACCATCACCACGGAGTATATCAAGCTCCAGGATTTATTGAAATATGAGGGCCTGTGCGAGACCGGCGGTGTGGCCAAGCTGCGCATCCAGGACGGGGAGGTGCAGGTCAACGGCGAGGTGTGCACCATGCGGGGCAAGAAGCTGCGCAGCGGCGACCGGGTCACCATCGACGGTACCACCGTCACCATCGCATGATCGTCCGCTCCATCGCCCTGGACTACTTCCGCTCCTACCTCTCCGCCCGGGCGGACTTTGACCCCGGCATGAACGTCATCTGCGGCGAAAACGCCCAGGGTAAGACCAACCTGCTGGAGGCCGTCGCCTACCTCTCCACCGCCCAGAGCCACCGGGCCAGGTATGACAAAGAGCTGATTATGTTCGGCATCGACAACGGCTTTGTCACCGGGGAAATTCATGCCCGGGATCGGGACTTCACCCTGGAGGCCCGGCTGAGCCGCAATGCCCGGCGCCAGCTCTACGCCAACGGGGTGCGCCTCAAGCAGGCCGGGGAGTTGGGGGAGTATCTCAACACCGTGCTGTTCTGCCCGGAGGATTTATATCTCATCCGGGCCGGGGCCGCCGAGCGGCGCTCCTTTCTGGACAGCACCATCTCCCAGCTGCGCCCCCGCTATGCCGACGCCGTGGAGCGCTATAAAAAGATCTGGAAGGCCAAGAGCGCCATCCTCCGCGCCCAGGAGGAGCGGCCCGACCTGCTCGCCTCCCTGGACGACTTCTCCCTTCAGATGTGCCAGACCGGGGCCCAGATCATCCACTACCGCGCCCACTTTATCCGCAAGCTGTCAGAAATCGCCCCGGGCATCCACCGGGAGTTCTCCGGCGGGCGGGAGGAGTTGGGCCTGGCCTATGAGACGGTCAGCGCCGTCACCGACCCTCTGGCCCCGGTCAAGACCATCTTCGCCCAGCTCTGCGACCACATGGAGTCCCACCGGGAGGCGGAATTGGCCGCCCGGCAATGCCTGTGCGGCCCCCATCGGGATGACCTACGGGTGGAGATCGATGGCCGCTCCGCCCGGCAGTTTGCCTCCCAGGGCCAGACCCGCACCGCCGCGCTGAGCCTGAAGCTGGCCCAGCGGGATTTCATCTTTGACGACCGGGGGGAATACCCGGTGCTGCTGCTGGACGACGTGCTCAGCGAGCTGGACCCCCGGCGGCAGGAGTTCGTCTTAAACCACATCAAGGGGGGCCAGGTCTTCCTCACCTGCTGCGAGGAGGAGCGGCTGGTCACCCTCAACGCCGGAAAGGTCTTCCGCATCCGGGACGGCTCCATTCTGGAGGAAAAATAAATGTACCTGCACTTAGGCCAGAACACCATCGTCCGGGATCGGGAGGTCATCGGCATCTTCGATCTGGACATCACCAGCCAGTCCATCCGCACCCGCCGCTATCTCTCCGCCGCCGAACGGGCCGGGGAGGTGACCGCCGTCTCCGAGGAGCTGCCCAAGAGCTTTGTGGTGACGGGGCGGCGGGGAAGACAGCGGGTCTATATCTCCCAGCTCTCCACCGCCACCCTGCTGCGCAGAAGCGAGAATCGAGGTCTGGATGGATAGGATAAATCGTCCCTGGCTCCCCCCAGGAGGGGGAAGGCAAGAATGTGCGTCAAACATCGTAGGAGGAACATCCAATGTCCGATTTATTAGAGAACGGAACCGCCACACAGCACGAGTATAACGCATCGGAGATTCAGGTCCTGGAGGGCCTGGAGGCGGTGCGCAAGCGCCCGGGCATGTATATCGGCTCCACCAGCGCCTCCGGCCTGCACCACCTGGTCTATGAGATCGTGGACAACGCCATCGACGAGGCCCTGGCCGGCTACTGCACCGAGATTTCGGTCACCATCAACCCCGGCAACAGCATCACCGTGGTGGACAACGGCCGGGGCATCCCGGTGGACATCCAGGCCCAGACGGGCAAGCCCGCCCTGGAGGTGGTCTACACCATCCTCCACGCCGGCGGCAAGTTCGGCGGCGGCGGCTACAAGGTCTCCGGCGGCCTCCACGGCGTGGGCGCCAGCGTGGTCAACGCCTGCTCCGAGTGGCTGGAGGTCCGGGTGCACAAGAACGGCCAGATCTATGAGATGAAGTTCTCCCGGGGCAAGGTCACCCAGGCGATGACCGTCATCGGAGAGACCGATCACACCGGCACCGAGGTCACCTTCCAGCCCGACCCGGAGATGTTCGAGGAGCTGGAGTACAGCTATGAGACGCTGCACCGCCGCATGCGGGAGCAGGCCTTCCTCAATGCCGGATTGAAGATCATTATGACCGACGCCCGCCCCGGACAGGAGCAGACCGAGGAGATGTGCTACGAGGGCGGTATCCGGGAGTTCGTCACCTTCATCAACGACGACCGGGGCACCGAGCCCATCCATCCCCAGGTCATCTACATGGCCGGGGAGAAGGAGGACGCCATGGCGGAGATCGCCATGCAGTACACCGACAGCTATAACGAGCTGATCGTCTCCTTCGCCAACAACATCCACACCCCCGAGGGCGGCATGCATGAGGAGGGCTTCAAGCGCGCCCTCACCGGCGTCATCAACGCCTACGGCAAGAAGATGAAGCTCCTCAAGGACGATGACAAGCTCTCCGGCGACGACTGCCGGGAGGGCCTGACCTGCATCATCTCCGTCAAGCTGACCGAGGCCCAGTTCGAGGGCCAGACCAAGGCCAAGCTGGGCAACAGCGAGATCCGAACCCTGGTCAGCAACGTGGTGACAAAGGCCCTGATGGAATTTCTGGAGGAGAACCCCAGCGTCGGCAAGGCGGTCATTGAGAAGGCCCTGCTGGCCTCCCAGGCCCGGGCCGCCGCCCGCAAGGCCCGGGACAGCGTGCGCCGCAAGACCGGGCTGGAGTCGGGCCAGATGTCCGACAAGCTCCAGGACTGCAACGAGCGGGACCCCTCCCTGTGCGAAATCTATATCGTCGAGGGCGATTCCTCCGCGGGCAGCGCCATCCAGGGCCGGGACTCCCGGTTCCAGGCCATCCTGTCCATGTGGGGCAAGATGCTCAACGTGGAGAAGGCCCGGGCCGACAAGATCTACGGCAACGACAAGCTCTATCCCCTCATCGTCGCCCTGGGTGCCGGCATTGGGGAGGAGTTCAACATCGAGAAGCTGCGCTATCACAAGATCATCATCATGGCGGACGCCGACGTGGATGGCAGCCACATCCGCACCCTGCTGCTCACCTTCTTCTTCCGCTATATGCGCCCCCTCATCGAGAACGGCTATGTCTACTCCGCCGTGCCCCCCCTCTACAAGCTGACGAGGGGCCGCACCACCCGGGTGGCCTACTCCGACGAGCAGCGGGACGCCATCTCCGCCGAGCTGCGGGGCGGCAACCCCAACATCAAGGTGGATATCAGCCGCTTCAAGGGCCTGGGCGAGATGGACCCCCACGAGCTGTGGGAGACCACCATGGACCCGGAGCAGCGCTCTCTGCGCCGCATCACCCTGGGGGACGCCATCTCCGCCGACAAGATCTTTTCCGTCCTCATGGGCGAGGAGGTCGAGCCGCGCCGCCGCTGGATCGAGAAGAACGCCCGCTATGTGGAAAATCTGGACATCTGAGGGAAGGAGGGTGTAAACAATGGCACACAAGAGAGACTACAAGCCGGAGGACATCCTCTTTCCGGATCAGATCATCACCGAGTCGGAGCTTTCCGGCGAGATGGAAAAAAGCTATATCGAATACGCCATGTCCGTCATCGTGGGCCGGGCCCTGCCCGACGTGCGGGACGGCCTGAAGCCGGTGCACCGCCGCATCCTCTACACCATGCACGAGGACGGTCTGACCAGCGACAAGCCCTTCAAAAAGTCCGCCACCTGCGTGGGCGACGTGCTGGGTAAATACCACCCCCACGGCGACGCCTCCGTCTACGACGCCATGGTGCGTCTGGCCCAGGACTTCTCCATGCGCTATATGCTGGTGGACGGCCACGGTAACTTCGGATCCGTGGACGGCGATCCCCCCGCCGCTTACCGTTATACCGAGGCGCGCTTGAGCAAAATCTCTGCCGAGATGCTCCGGGACATCGACAAGGAGACGGTGGACTGGGACCCCAACTTCGACGAGTCCCGGAGGGAACCCCGGGTGCTGCCCAGCCGGTTCCCCAACCTGCTGGTCAACGGCTCCAACGGCATCGCCGTCGGCATGGCCACCAATATCCCGCCCCACAACCTGCGGGAGGTCATCGACGCCTGTATCTGCGTGCTGGACGACCCGGAGGCCACCCTGGCCGACCTGATGCAGTATGTCAAGGGCCCCGACTTCCCCACCCGGGGCATCATCATGGGCCGCAGCGGCATCCGCGCCGCCTATGCCACCGGCCGGGGCAAGGTGGTGGTGCGGGCCAGAACCGAATTTGAGGAATACGGCAAGGACCGCGTCCGCATCATCGTCCACGAGCTGCCCTATCAGGTCAACAAGCGCCAGCTCATCCGCACCATCGCCGAGCAGGTGCGGGACAAGCGGCTGGAGGGCATCTCCGACCTGCGGGACGAGAGTGACCGCAACGGCATGCGCATGGTCATCGAGCTGAAAAAGGACGCCAACCCCCAGGTGGTGCTCAACCGGCTCTATGCCCAGACCGCCCTGCAGTCCAGCTTCTCCATCATCATGCTGGCCCTGGTCAACGACCAGAAGCAGCCCAAGATCCTCACATTGCGGGAGTATCTGGACGAATATCTCACCTTCCAGGAGCAGGTCATCACCCGCCGCACCATCTACGACCGCCGCAAGGCCCAGGAGCGGGCCCACCTGCTGGAGGGTCTGCTGATCGCCGAGGCCAACATCGACGAGGGGATCCGCATCATCCGGGAGAGCTATGACGACGCCCGGGAGAACCTGATGGCTCGGTTCGGCCTGGACGAGGTGCAGGCCCAGGCCATCCTGGACATGCAGCTCAAGCGCCTCCAGGGCCTGGAGGAGGAGAAGCTGCAAAACGAGTATGACGAGCTGAAAAAGAAGATCGACTACTATGACCAGATCCTCAGCGACGAGGGCATGCTGCGCCAGGTGCTCCGGGACGAGCTGACCGCCATCCGGGACAAATTCGGCGACGAGCGCAAGACCGAGATCGCCGACGTGGAGGACGATCTGGACATCGAGGATCTGATCGAGGAGGAGGAGTGCGTCTTCACCCTCTCCGCCGCGGGCTACCTCAAGCGCACCCCGGTCAGCGCCTACCGCACCCAGCGCCGGGGCGGCCGGGGCGTCAGCGCCCAGACGCTGAAGGAGGAGGACTATGTGAAGAACCTCTTCACCGCCTCCACCCACGACTTCATCCTCTTCTTCACCAACATCGGCAAGGTGCACCGCCTGAAGGGCTACCGCGTCCAGGAGGCCAGCCGCACCGCCAAGGGAACCCCCATCGTCAACGTGCTGCCCCTGGAGGCCGGGGAGCAGGTCACCGCCATGCTCCACGTCCGCTCCCTGGAGGAGGAGAACCGCTATCTGATGATGACCACCCGCCAGGGTACCGTCAAGCGCATCAACCTCTCCAGCATCAACACCGCCCGCAAGGCGGGCATCCGGGCCCTGGGCCTGGAGGAGGGGGACGAGCTCATCTCCGCCGCCGTCACCGATGGCAGTCGGGAGATCCTGATCCTCACCCACGACGGCATGGCCATCCGCTTTGCCGAGAGCGACGTGCGCTGCATGGGCCGGGACGCCGTGGGCGTGCGGGGCATCAAGCTCCGCAGCGGCGACTATGTGGTGGGCGCCGAGGTGGTGGAGCAGGAGCCGAATAAAACCCTCTTCTCCGTCACCGAGAACGGCTATGGCAAGCGCACCTCCACCGACGAGTTTACCATTCAGAACCGGGGCGGCCAGGGCGTCAAGGGCTATCAGTGCACCGCCAAGACCGGCAAGGTGGCCGCCGTCGCCATGGTGAGCGCCGGGGAGGATCTGATGATGATCTCCGACGACGGCACCATCATCCGCACCCACGCCGAGGGGGTCAGCCTGATCGGCCGCGCCACCCAGGGCGTCAAGATGATGTCCGTCCAGCCCGGGGTGAAGGTGATCGGCCTGGCCGTCACCGAGCACGACGCCGAGGAGGACGAGCCTCCCGCCGCCGAGACCGAAGAATGACAGTCACCCCCGCGATGCACATTGCATCGCGGGGGTGATTTTTTCTTTTTTTCCTTATTCCGTTTTCTCGCCCTGGGGCTTTTTACGGCGGGGACGCTTGCGGCGGGGCTTGGCCTTC
The DNA here is from genome assembly GCA_017480395.1 of Oscillospiraceae bacterium. GTDB lineage: Bacteria > Bacillota > Clostridia > Oscillospirales > Oscillospiraceae > UMGS1766. The sequence continues at coordinate 8,184 of JAFVAS010000088.1, forward strand.
TGCTCCGGCGCGCCCTCGGCCTGGGGTTTCTGACCCTGGGCTTGGGGCTTGGCCTGTTTTTGGGACTTCTGGCCCTGCTTCTGGGGCTGGGGCTGCTGGGCCGGGGCCAGCTTGGCCTCCCCGGAGGACTTCTTGCGGTGGCGGTTCCTGCGGCGGCGCTCCCCGCCGGAGCTGGTTTCTCCCTCCGCCTTGGGCTTTGCCTCGGGGGCGGGGGTGGCCGGGGCCGCCGGGGTCAGCAGGGTATTGCGCAGCCGCGCCGCCTGCCGCTCAGCCTGCCGCGCCGCCAGCACCTCCGGGTCAGGCAGCTCATAGCCCTCGGGCCGCTTGCCCTTGCCGTTGCGGATGACCCTGATCTCCGAGATGGGGAACACCTGGGGATTGTCCGGGTCGTCGTCCAGCTTGACCTTGACCTTCTCCCGCAGCAGCTGGACGGAGATGATCTCCCCCACGCCCTCCGGGGTCTCCACCAGGGAGTCCTGCTTCGGCGTGCGGGACAGCACGTCCTCATAGGCCTCCTGCTCGTACTTCAGGCAGCACATCAGCCGCCCGCAGGTGCCGGAGATCTTGGTGGGGTTCAGGCTCAGGTTCTGGGTCTTGGCCATCTTGATGGAGACGGGGTGGAAGTCGTCCATATAGGTGGTGCAGCAGAAGGGCCGCCCGCAGATGCCCAGGCCGCCCAGCATCTTGGCCTCGTCCCGGACGCCGATCTGGCGCAGCTCGATGCGGGTGTGGAAGATGGAGGCCAGATCCCGCACCAGGTTGCGGAAGTCCACCCGCCCCTCGGAGGTGAAGAAGAAGAGGATCTTGCTGCCGTCGAAGTTATACTCCACGTCCACCAGCTTCATGTCCAGGCCGTGCTCGGCGATCTTCTCCTCGCAGATGGTGAAGGCCCGCTTCTCCCGGGCCCGGTTCTCCTCCACGGCGGCCAGATCCTGCTGGGAGGCCTTCCGCACCACCGGGCGCAGGGGGGAGACCAGCTCCATCTCGTCGATGAGGCGGTTGCCCTCCACGCACTCGCCGAACTCCACCCCCCGGCTGGTCTCGATGATGACCTTCTCTCCCACGGAGATATTGAGGCCGTTTGGGTTGAAATAATACGCTTTTCCGCCCTCTTTGAAGCGGACGCTGATGATTTCTGTCATATTTGTTCTCCTTCTATTGCCTCGCCCAGCGCGACGCCCAGCCAGCCCAGCAGGTGGCCGGTCCCGACGTGGAAGGCGATCATGTCCCGGGCCTGGCGGGTGCGCTCCGCCATGGTCAGCAGCCAGGCGCGGCTCCGATGCGCCGCGAGCAGCTGGCCCTCCGGGGTGGAAAACCGCCCGGTGACTCCGCCGATGGCCCCCTCCTGAAGCAGGGCCTCCAGGTCGGTGAGGAACCGCTCCAGCCCGGCGCGGTCGGGCTTTGTGCCCTCCAGGGCGGTCAGCAGCGCGATCCGATCCAGCTCCGTGCCGCCGCACAGGGCGCGGCACAGGGCCAGGGCGTTCTCGTCCCGCTCGGGGGGAATCGCCTCCTCCCCGGCCTGCACCGTGACGCAGCGGGAGCGGATGGTCTCCAGCAGCGCCCCGGCCCGATCCGTCAGCAGCAGGAAGGCCGCGTAGGGCGGCCCCTCCTCCAGCAGCTTGAGCAGGGCGTTCTGGGCGTTGGGGTTCATGTTCTGGGCATTGTCGATGAGGTAGACCTTCCGCTCGGCCTCGTTGGGCCGGATAAAGGCGTCGGCGCGCAGGGCGCGGATGGGGCCGATCTTGACCTCGCCCCCCAAATCCTTCTCTTCCATGAAGCGCTCCACCGGGATCACGTCCGGGTGGATGCCCTGATTGACCTTGCGGCAATGGCGGCACACCCCGCAGGGGGCGTGCTCCGGGTCGGCGCAGACCATTTTTTTGGCCAGCTCCAGCCCCTTCTCCCGGTGGCGCTGGGCGCTCCCGGCGACGATGACGGCGTGGAAGGTCTTGTCCTTGTCTGCGGTCTCCGGCATGGCGCTCTCCCCTCCGTCCGGGTGCTTGTCTCTATTCTTTGCACACCAAAATGGCGCTATTACTACTATAACACAATTTGTACAGATAATCGAGAATTTTTTTTGTCACCCGCTCTCCCGGGGCGATCACCGGCACGCCGGGGGGATAGGGGGCCAGCCATTGGGCGGCGATTTTCCCCTCGGCGGCGGCGAGGGGGAGGGATTCGGCTGTGGAAAACCGGGCCTGTCTCGGGGACAGTACCGGCTCCGGCGCCGGCGGGGCGGGCAGGTCTGAGATTGCGGGGGGCCTTTTCCCCAGGCCCAGCGCGTCCAGGGCGCTGCGCAGCCGGGCGAAGTCCGCCTCCGTGTCGGCGGCGGAGCAGATGAAGACAACGTGATCCCGGTCCGCCATCTCGGCGTAGATGCCCCGCGCCTCCAGGGCCTGGGCAGTCTGGTGGCCGTCCTCCACCTGGAGGGTCACCCGGCAGGGGTCGAGGCCGGGCAGGGTCAGGCAGGGGTAGTCCGCCCGCAGCTCGGCGCACCGCCGGGCCGTCTCCCGATAGGCGTTTTTGTTCTCGTGCAGCCAGGGCCGCAGGCAGTCCAGCGCCGCCAGCATGGGAAAGCAGGTGGAGGTGGTGGCGGTCAGGGCGGAGGCGGCGCGCAGCTGCTTCATGCTCTTGCCGTTGACCAGCACCACGGCGGTCTGGCCCGGGGCGGGGAGGGTCTTGTGGGTGGAGACGGTGACGCCGTCGCAGTTCTGATAGGGATTTCTGCCCAGCAGGCAGTTTTGCTCCCCCGGCAGCACCAGGGGCAGGTGCGCCCCGTGGGCCCCGTCCACCAGCAGCTTTTTCCCCGCTGCGTGGCAGAGCCGGGCCAGGTCGTCCAGCTCCGAGTGCACCCCGTAGTAGGTGGGATCGGTGAGCAGCACGGCGGTCGCCTCCGGGTGCTCCTCCAGCGCCCGCGCCAGCGTCTGCTGTTCCACAGGGCCGGTGAGGGCGCGATTCTGTACCCAGGGCCGCTCCAGCCAGACGGGGCGCAGGTCGAAGAGGGCCAGGGCGTTGTGGATGCTGCGGTGGCTCACCCGATCCACCAGCACCGTGTCCCCCGGCCGGGTGAAGAGGGCCAGGAGGGTAAAGATCCCCTGGGTGGAGCCGCCGGTGGCGAAAAAGGCGGCGTTCATCCCCCAGTCCCAGGCCCAGAGGCGCTGTGCCTCCTCCAGCCAGTCGTCTCCGGGGCCGTAGAGGTCCCCGGTGGGGCCAAGCTCGGTGAAGTCCAGCGCCGCCAGGGCGTCCCACTCCGGCATGGGCAGGCGTTTCCCCTTGTGGCCGGGCATGCACAGCCGCAGGGGATCGGTGGCGGCAAAGTCCCGGAGGGAGTCATAGAAGTTGTGCTCGGACATGGCCGCCGGTGTTCACTCCTTTATTTTTTTCCACTCCGCCACGGCCAGGGCGTCGCAGCGGTTGTTGTAGGGGTTGTCGGCGTGGCCCTTGACCCAGTGCAGGCGCACGTCGTGGATCTCGCAGAGGTTCAGCAGCGCCTCCCACAGATCGGGGTTGAGGGCGGGCTTTTTGTCCGACTTCACCCAGCCCCGCCGCTTCCAGCCCTTGGCCCAGCCCTGCTCCAGGGCGTCGATGACGTATTTCGAGTCGGAGTAGTGCTCCACCCGGCAGGGCTCCTTCAGGCGGCGCAGCCCCTCGATGACGGCGGTGAGCTCCATGCGGTTGTTGGTGGTGTCGGCCTCCCCGCCGGAGAACTCCTTCTCGTAGTCCCCGTAGGTCAGGATCGCCGCCCAGCCCCCCGGCCCGGGGTTGCCGGAGCAGGCGCCGTCGGTGTATAAGGTCACAGTTTTCATGGTTTTTCGTCCCTTGCAAGAGGCAGACGGATCAGGCTTGATCCGTCTGCCGGTATCGGTCTTATTCTGCCTCCACGTCGCCGACGATGGCGATGTGCACCTCGTCCAGCTGCTTCTGCTCCACCGGGGAGGGGGAGCCCATCATGACGTCCTGGGCGTTTTTGTTCATGGGGAAGGGGATGATCTCCCGGATGGAGTCCTCCCCGGCCAGCAGCATGACCATCCGATCCACGCCGGGGGCGATGCCCGCGTGGGGGGGCGCGCCGTAGCAGAAGGCGTTGTACATGGCGGGGAACTTGGCCTTGACATCCTCCTCGCCCAGCCGCACCAGCTCAAAGGCCTTGACCATGATCTCCGGGTCGTGGTTCCGCACCGCGCCGGAGGACAGCTCGATCCCGTTGCACACCAGGTCGTACTGGTCGGCCAGGATCTCCAGGGGGTCGATCTCCCCCCGCTCGGCCTTCAGCAGGGTCTCCAGCCCGCCGGAGGGCATGGAGAAGGGGTTGTGGCAGAACTCCAGCTCGCCGGACTCCTCCCCGATCTCGTACATCGGGAAGTCCACGATCCAGCAGAACTCGTAGCGCTCCTTGTCCATGTGGCCCTCGCAGGCCGCGCCCAGCTTGTTGCGCAGCACGCCGGCGGTCTTCTGGGCGGCGAGCGTTTTGCCCGCGGTGAAGCCCACAAAACAGCCCGGCTTCAGCCCCAGCGCCTCGGTCAGGGCGTCGCGGCGATCCTGGAGGAACTTGCTGACGCCGCCGGTCAGGTTTCCGGCGTCGTCCACCTTGCACCAGTAGGATTTTTCGCCGGACTGCACCTCCACCTCGGCCAGGAGCTTGTCGATGGCCTTCCGGGCCAGCTTGCAGTCGGAGACCACCACGGCCTTGACCGCCTCGGCGCTCTGGAAGGGGCCGAACTCGGTGGCGGTGCAGAGGGCGGTGGCGTCCTGCACCGTCAGGTCGATGCGCAGGTCGGGCTTGTCGGTGCCGAAGATCTCCATGGCGTCCCGGTAGGCGATGCGGCGGAAGGGGGCGTCGGAGGCGACGTGGTAGGTGCCGTATTTGGCGAAGATCGGGGGCAGCACCTGCTCCAGCACGGCAAACACGTCCTCCTGGGTGGCGAAGGCCATCTCCATGTCCAGCTGATAGAACTCGCCGGGGGAGCGGTCACCCCGGGCGTCCTCGTCCCGGAAGCAGGGGGCGATCTGGAAATAGCGGTCAAACCCGGCGGTCATCAGCAGCTGCTTGAACTGCTGGGGCGCCTGGGGCAGGGCGTAGAACTTGCCCGGGTGCTTGCGGGAGGGCACCAGGTAGTCCCGGGCCCCCTCGGGGGAGGAGGCGGTGAGGATGGTGGTGGTGATCTCCAAAAAGCCCTGCTCCGTCATGGCCTGGCGCAGGGCGGACACCACGTTGCAGCGCAGGACGATGTTCTGCTTCACCGCCGGGTTGCGCAGGTCGAGGTAGCGGTATTTCAGCCGGGCGGCCTCGTCGGCGTCCCGGGAGAAGTTGATCTCAAAGGGCAGCTCGTTATAGCGGCAGCGGCCCAGCACCTTGATTTCGCTGGGCACCACCTCGATGTCGCCGGTGGGCAGCTTGGGGTTCTTGCTGGTGCGCTCCCGGACGACGCCGGTGACGGAGATGGTGGACTCCTTGTTCAGGGGCTTGACGGCGGAGAACATCTCCTCCGTCTCGATGACCACCTGGGTGGTGCCGTAGAAGTCCCGCAGGACGACGAAGGCAAGATTCTGCCCCACCTCCCGGACATTCTCCATCCAGCCGACGATGGTGACCTCTTTTCCCGCGTCGGTCAGCCGCAGCTCGCCGCAGGTGTGGGTTCTGGATTGAAACATAGCGTTTACCTCTCTGTATTGAATGATCTGATTGCGGGAAGCGCTCCCCGCCCTGGGTATCCCGGGAAATTTCTCAATCCTGCCCCAGGAAGGGCAGAATGGCCGCCGCGTCCTTCTGTGCCATGGCGTACATCTGATCCAGCTGCTCCTGGGTGCGCTTGAGGGTGGTCATGCCGCAGGTGGACTCCGGCGCGACGATGAGCACCTTGCCCTGCTTCTCATACTCCTTGGCCAGGGCCACCCCGTCGTTGTATTTCTTGTAGCGCAGCATCAGCTGCTCCGCCGCCCTGGGGTAGTCCCGGCGGATGAGGCGCACCCCCAGCATGTCGCTCTTCTGCTCCCGGATGGTGTCCCGGGGCTTGGTGAGGATGACCACCACCTTGTCGCACCCGTCGGCCAGGGCCTTCTCCACCGGCACCGGGTCGCCGAAGCCGCCGTCGAAGCACAGCCGCCCGTCCACGTCCACGGGCTGGCAGGCGCCGGGCAGGGCGCAGGAGGCCTTGATGGCGTTGTAGTAATCCTGCCGCAGGGAGGACTTGTCGAAGTAGATCGTCTCGCCGGTGAGGGCGTCGGTGGCCACGATGACGAACTGGGCCGGGTTGGCCATCATCGCCTCAAAATCCAGCGGGGACTCGCCGTCGCTGTTGGACAGGGTGCCGTAGACGTAGTCCAGATTCAGATAGTTGTGCTTGAACACCAGATTGCCGATGCCGCAGTATTCCTTCCGGAAGCCGTACTCCCCATAGAAGGGGATGTTGCGGCCCGGCTGGCGGGCCAGGTAGGAGGAGAGGTTCGCGCTGCCGGCGGAGATGCCGACGCAGTAGTCGAACCAGACGTCGTGCGCCTGGCAGAAGTCCAGCACGCCGGTGCCGTAAATGCCGCGGAAGCCGCCGCCGCAGTCGATGACGCCGATTTTCATGGTAACACCTCATTACAAGTGGAAGGGAGGGGGTGTGCCGCCCTCACTCCGGCAGTCTGTTCGCCAGGGTCTGGGCGAACCAGGTGCTGACGATGCACCCCAGGGTGCTGGCCGGAATGGCGGCGGGGAGGGAGAGGAACATCTGCCGGGGGAAGGCGGCGGGGTCGAACCCCGTCTGCACCGCCGCCATGCAGAAGTTCATGACAAAGGCCATGAGGAAGCCGGTGACGCCGTTGGTGATGACAAACCCGGCGACGCCCTCGGAGCGGTGGACGGCGGCGGCCAGCCGCCGCCCGGGCAGGGCCATGTCCAGGGTGTTCAGGATGGCCACCGTGATAAAAAAGCTGCAGCAGAAGCCGGACAGCAGGGGGTAGAGCCCCATGGCCCCGGTGTAGAGCAGGGTGGCGGTGGGCATGATGACGGACATGCAGGCGGCGAAGATCAGCTTGAACCAGGTCTGTCTGCTGCGGAAAACCATCGTCGGCCGGCCTCAATCCCGGATGGGCTTGCCCGCGTTGGCCGCGGCCAGCCCGGCGCGGATCGCGTCGATGGCCTCCTCCAGCGGGGCGGAGGTCTGCTCCCCGGTGGCGAGGGACTTCCACTTGACCACCCGGGCCGCGATCTCGTCCTCCCCCAGGAAGATCACATAGGGGATGCGCAGCTTGTCGGCATAGGCCATCTTGGCCTTGAATTTCTTCTTCTCGGTGTAGAGCTGGGTGCGGATGCCCGCCTCCCGCAGGGCGGTGGCCACGGCGATGGCGTCCCCCAGATCGTCGGTCATGGGCAGCAGCAGCACGTCCGCCGGGGCACAGGGCAGGTCGGGGTTGAGCATGCCCTGCTCCCCCAGCACATAGAACAGCCGGGTCAGCCCGATGGAGATGCCCACGCCGGGCAATTGCTTGTTGGTGTAGTATTCCGCCAGGTTGTCATAGCGCCCGCCGGAGCAGACGGAGCCGATCTCCGGGTGATCCAGCAGGGTGGTCTCGTAGACGGTGCCGGTGTAGTAGTCCAGCCCCCGGGCGATGGTCAGGTCGACGGCGAATTTCTCCTCCGGCACGCCGAAGGCGGCCAGGTGCCGGGTGACGGCCCGGAGCTCCTCCAGTCCGGCGTCAAAGGTCTCGTTCCTGCCCCGGTACTGCTCCAGGGCGGCGAGCACCTCGTCGTTGCTGCCCCGGATAGCGATGAAGGCCAGAATCTCATCGGCGGCCTCGGGGGAGACGCCGCAGTCCTCCATCAGGCAGGCCTTCACCTTCTCCGGCCCGATCTTGTCCAGCTTGTCCACGGTGCGCATCACGTCCTGGCTCCGCTCCGCCAGGCCCAGCATGGCGTAAAAGCCGTTCAGGATCTTGCGGTTGTTCACCCGGATCTGGAAGCGCTCCAGCCCCAGGGCGGTGAAGGTGCGGCAGATGATGGAGGGAATCTCCGCCTCGTTGACGATGTCCAGGGCGCCGTCGCCGATGATGTCGATGTCCGCCTGATAGAATTCGCGGAAGCGGCCCCGCTGGGCCCGCTCCCCCCGGTAGACCTTGCCGATCTGATAGCGGCGGAAGGGGAAGGTGAGCTGGCCGTAGTTGAGGGCGACGTACTTGGCCAGGGGGACGGTCAGGTCAAACCGCAGGGCCAGGTCGCTGTCCCCCTTGGTGAAGCGGTAGATCTGCTTCTCCGTCTCGCCGCCGCCCTTGGCCAGCAGGATCTGGGCGTCCTCGATGATGGGGGTGTCCAGGGGGGTGAAGCCGTAGAGGGAATAGGTGCGGCGCAGAATGTCCATCACGCGCTCCATCTGCTGCTGCGGCGCGGGCAGCAGCTCCATGAAGCCGGAGAGGGTACGGGGTTTCATCATAGTCGTGTTGTTCCTTTCGTTTTATGGCCGAGCCACAAAAATCCGCCTACGTCCCGCCGCGTGGCAGCATGGGGACGCAAGCGGATGTTCGATCTCGGGGTTCAGAGGGCGTTGCGCTTGGCCCTGGGATAGGCGATCTCCCGCCAGTCCAGATCCCCCCGGGCCAGACCCTGCACCAGCATCTCGGCGGTGGCCAGGTTGGTGGCGATGGGGACGGAGTGCTCGTCACAGAGGCGGCGGATATAGGTCAGGTCCTTCTCCGCGGTGTCGTCCTTGGGGGAGGTGAGGTAAATCACCATATCGATCTCGTCATAGGCGATGCGGGCACCGATCTGCTGGGTGCCGTCGTGCACCTTGCTCATGAAGAGCTTGACGTCCATACCGGTGGCGTCCTGGACGCTCTTGCCGGTGGTGGCGGTGGAGCAGACCGTGTGTTTGGAAAGGATGCCGCAGTAGGCGATACAGAACTGGGTGAGCAGTTCCTTCCGGTTGTCGTGGGACATCAGAGCAATGTTCATCGGTTTGGCACGTCCTTTCTGTTCTGTTATGTTCCCGGTGCCCTTCCAATTGAGGGCGATCCGTTATTTCTGTGTTTAAATGCGCATCAAGCGCACCCGCTCCCCGGTGAGGCGGCGGGCGATGTGGTAATAGGCGACGGCGGCGCCCCGGTTCCCGGCGGTGATGACGGGCACGCCTCGGGCGGCGGAGAGGGGGACCAGCTCGTCCTCGGGGATGACCCCCAGCAGGGGCAGGCCCGTGTCGTCCATGGCGTCGTCGATGTTCAGGCGCAGCTTGCGCAGCAGCCGGGGCCGCACCCGGTTGACCACCAGGTGGATGGGAATGTCCCGGCGCTGGAGGTGGTAGACGGCGGTCAGGCCGTCCCGGAGGGCGGCGTAGTCCGCGTTGCTGACCAGCAGGGCGCGATCCGCGGCGCAGGTGGCCAGGCGGAAGCCGGCGTCCACCCCGGCGGGGCAGTCGATGATGCAGTAGTCGAACTGGGCGCGGATCTGATCCATCAGCGCGGCCATACCCGCCTCATCCACCCCTTCGGGCAGGGCGGCGGGGGCGGTGAGCAGAAAGAGATTTTTGACGGTGGGATGCTCCACGGCGGCGCGCTCCAGCGGGCAGCGGCCCAAAATCACGTCGGCGAAGGACATCATGGCCTGTTCCGTCATGCCCAGGGTCAGATCCAGGTTGCGCAGGCCCACGTCGGCGTCCAGACAGAGCACCCGCTTGCCCATGGCGGCCAGGCAGGATGCGACGCCCGCGGCGGTGGAGGTCTTGCCGGTGCCTCCCTTGCCCGATGTGATGACGATGGCGGTGCCGATGGACATGGATCTCCCCCCAAACTATCTCAATGATACATTAGCACAAAAAAAGGAATTTTTCAATCCCTTTTTTCTGAAAAATTTGTGGATTTTATACAGATACCGCTGTCTCCGCTCA
>JAFVAS010000089.1 GCA_017480395.1 Oscillospiraceae bacterium
CCCGTCGATCAGCTGCTGGGCGTACTCGGTGATCTTGAGCATCCACTGGCTCTTCTCCTTGCGGACGACGGGGGCACCGTACCGCTCGCACACGCCGTTGACCACCTCTTCGTTGGCCAGCACGCACTTGCAGGAGGTGCACCAGTTCACCGGCATGCTGGCCTTGTAGGCCAGGCCGTGCTTGAAGAGCTGGAGGAAGATCCACTGGGTCCACTTGTAGTATTTGGGGTCGGTGGTGTCGATCATCCGATCCCAGTCGAAGGAGTAGCCCAGCATGTGCAGCTGCCGGGTAAAATTCTCGATGTTGCGCTGGGTCACCACGGCGGGATGCATGTGGTTCTTGATGGCAAAGTTCTCCGTGGGCAGGCCGAAGGCGTCATAGCCCATGGGGAAGAGCACGTTGAACCCGTCCATCCGCTTCTTGCGGGCGATGACGTCCATGGCGGTGTAGGGCCGGGGATGGCCCACGTGCAGGCCCGCGCCGGAGGGATAGGGGAACTCCACCAGGCCGTACCACTTGGGGCGGCTGGCGTCGCCATTGACGGCCCGGAAGGCCTTGGCCTCCTGCCAGCGCTTCTGCCACTTGGCCTCAATGGCGGAAAAATCATACTTCAATGCAATCACAGCTTTCTCAAAGAATATATGGGAGGGGTCAAAGGGTCAAACCCCAAAACGCGCAGGATAGGGAAATTGCGCCGGTCACTCCCGGGCCAGGTAGGGGGCGATGTCCACCGCCTGGGCGTCGGCCCAGAGGCGCTCCAGGTCATAGAAGTCCCGCTGCTCCTCCAGGAAGACGTGCACCACCACGTCGGAGAAGTCCAGCAGCACCCAGCCGCCGTCCCGGAAGCCCTCCTTGTGGTGCAGCTCACCGCCGATGGCCTCCACCTTCTCCTCCACCTCGTCGGTGAGGGCTTTGATCTGGGTGGTGGAGCCGGCGGTGCAGAGCACAAAATAGTCCGCCAGAGTGGTGATCTCCGTGGTGTGCAGCACCTGAATGTTCTTGCCCTTCTTGCTGTCCAGCGCCCGGACGGCGGCGGCCATGGTCTCAATCGCTTCAGCCATTGTTTTTCTTCTGCTCCTTTCGCAGGAAGTCCAGCGCTTCCAAGGTCTTTTCGTGTACCGGGCTGCCATAGCCCTTCATCTCTTCGATGGTCATCTCCAGGCCCAGCCGCACCGCGGCGTCCAGATCCCGGTATACCAGCTCCCGCAGGCGCTCCACCCCGTCAAAGTCCCGGGAGGGCTCCATGTAGTCGGCGATATAGAGGATCTTCTCCAGCTGGGTCATATCCGCGCGGCCGGTGGTGTGGTAGTAGATGGCGGAGCAGATGGCCTCCGACATGCCGTACTCCTCCCCTGCGATGGCCGCGCCGGTCTTGGCGTGGAGCAGCTTGAGGGTGACGCGCTCCATATCGTCCAGTAGAATACCATATTTTTCACACAATGACAACTGCTCTTCCAGGTTCAGATACTTGGTGCAGTCGTGCAGGATGGCGGCGGCCCGGGCGTCGTCCGGGTTCGCGCCCCATCGCCGGGCCAGGCGCACCGCCTCCTCCTCGCAGCCCCAGACGTGGGGAATCCGCTTGGCGCGGATCATGGAGTAGGAGCAGGCCCGCAGATCGTCCCAGCCCAAACGCGTCAGGTCGGCGCGGGTGCCGTAGAGCCGGCGGCGCAGGATGTAGCCATAGACGCTCTCGTCCAGCGCATCGGGGCGCTCCCCAGCGGCCAGGGCGGCGCGCAGTTGGGTGGAGGACACCTCCACCAGGTCGGGCAGGCCGATGATTTTCACCCTGGCCCCGTACCGCTCCTTGAGCCGTCTTTTCTGGGGGGCGAAGGTGTCCTTCCCGTCCCCGGCGCTGCGGCCGAAGGCGCAGATGCCCGCGAGGGCGCAGATGGTCTCCGGCTCCCGCCACTGGTGCAGGGTGAGGAACATGTCCGTCCCCATGAGCAGCCACAGCTCGTCCCTGGGATAGCGCTGCCGCAGGGCGCGCAGGGTGTCGCAGGTATAGCTCTTCCCCGCCCGGCTCTGCTCGATGTCCAGCACCTCCACGGGGCATTTGGCCCCCAGCCGGTCGGCGGCGATCCGGGCCATCTCCAGCCGGTCCCCCGGTGTGGCCGATCCCTCGGCCAGCTCCTTGTGGGGCGGGGTGCCGTCGGGGATCAGCAGCAGCCGATCCACCCCCAGCGCCTGACACGCCCCCCGGGCGGCGGCCATGTGGCCGGTGTGGATGGGATCGAAGGTGCCGCCGTAGATGCCGATGCGCCTTGTCTTGCCGCTCATCGGCGAACCAGGACGATCTTGTCCTTCTTATCCTTCCGGTGGGAGGCGCGGTAGAGGACGAATTTGGAGCCGATCACCTGCACCGGCTCGCTGCGGGTCAGCCGGGAGAGCTGGTCGCAGACCTCTCTCGGCGTGAGCTCGCAGGTCTCCAGCACCTTGCCCTTGACCAGCTCCCGGGATTCCAGGGCGTCGTTGGCCTGCCGGATCAGGTTGTCCCCCAGGCCGTCCTTCCCCACGATGAGGATGGTGTCGATGCCGTTGGCCAGGGAGCGCAGCTGGGCGCGCTGTTTGCTTGTCAGTTCCATTCCGTCCGCCCCTTTTCCTTCCAGTATTGTTCCAGCTTGATGGTCAGGTTCCGGATGGCCGCCGCCCGGTGGGAGCACAACTCCCGCTCGTGGAGGTCCATCTGGGCCAGGGTCTTGCGCATATGGGTGACCAGAAACACCGGGTCGTAGCCAAAGCCGCCGTCCCCGATGGGGGCGTAGGCGATGGCCCCCTTCAGCTCCCCCCGGGCCGAGACCACGTCGGCGTTGGGGAACACCATGGTCACCACCGAGACGAACTTGGCCGCCCGGGTGAGCTGGCCCCGCATGTTCATCAGCAGCAGCATATACCGGTCCTTCTCCGTCAGCCCCGGCCCGCCGTAGCGGGCGGTGTGGACGCCGGGGGCGCCGTCCAGGGCCTCCACGCAAAGGCCGGAGTCGTCGGCGATGGCGGGCAGGCCGGTGCGCCGGGCGACGGTGGCGGCCTTTAAGAGGGAGTTCTCCTCAAAGGTCTCCCCCGTCTCCTCCACCTCGATGTCCATTCCCAGCTCGCTCTCCAGCACCAGGTCGATGCCCAGGGGCTCCAGCCAGCGCTGCATCTCCCGGAGCTTGCCCGGGTTGTGACTTGCCAGCACCGCCCTCATGTTGCCCCTCCGATGACCGCGCTCTGGAGCGCGTTCAGCTCCCGGATGCCCTTGGCGCACAGCCGGATCAGCTCCTGCTGCTCCTCCAGGGTGAAGGCCCGGCCCTCGACAGTGCCCTGAATCTCGATGAGCTGGCCGTCCTCGGTCATGACGCAGTTGAGATCCACCTGGGCGGCGGAGTCCTCATAGTATTGCAGATCGAGCATGGGGGTATCGTGCACGATGCCGGCGGAGATGGCGGCCACCTGGTGGATCAGCGGGTTCTCCGTCACCAGGCCCCGCTCCATCAGCGTTCTGACCGCCAGGGCCAGGGCCACATAGCCCCCGGTGATGGAGGCGGTGCGGGTGCCGCCGTCCCCCTGGAGCACGTCGCAGTCGATGGTGATCTGTCTCGGCCCCAGCTTCTTCATGTCCACGGCGGCCCGGAGGGAGCGGCCAATGAGCCGCTGGATCTCGGCGCTGCGGCCATTCAGCTTCAGCTTGGAGATGTCCCGGCGGGAGCGGCTGCGGTTGGCCCGGGGCAGCATGTTGTACTCGGCGGTGACCCAGCCCTCCCCCTCCGGCACATGGGGGGGCACCCGCTCCTCCACCGAGGCGGTGATCCAGACATGGGTGCTGCCACATTTGATGAGCACGCTGCCCTCGGCGAACTCGTTGACGCCGGGGATGATC
>JAFVAS010000090.1 GCA_017480395.1 Oscillospiraceae bacterium
AAGTATCCCATCGCCGACTTTGAGATCACCCCGGACGTGGCCATCGTCGATCCCGACCTGGCCGAGACCATGCCCAAGAAGCTGGTCGCCCACACCGGCATGGACGCCATCACCCACGCCATCGAGGCCTATGTCTCCACCGCCAACTGTGACTACACCGACCCCCTGGCCCTGCACGCCATCGAGATGATCCAGCGGGATCTGGTGGGCTCCTACAACGGCGACATGAGCAAGCGGGCCACCATGCACAACGCCCAGTGTCTGGCCGGCATGGCCTTCTCCAACGCCCTGCTGGGCATCGTCCACTCCATGGCCCACAAGACCGGCGCAGCCTTCGCCGACTACGGTGCCCACATCATCCACGGTGCCGCCAACGCCATGTATCTGCCCAAGGTCATCGCCTTCAACGCCAAGGACGAGACCGCCAAAAAGCGCTATGGCCAGATTGCCGACCGCATGGGCCTGGGCGGCAAGGACGACGACGAGAAGGTCCAGCTGCTGATCGCCTATCTGCGGAAGATGAACGACGACCTGAACATCCCCCACGGCATCGGCACCTACGGGTCCGACAGCTATCCCACGGAGCAGGGCTTCGTGCCGGAGCAGGTGTTCCTGGAGCGGCTCCACGACATCGCCGTGAACGCCATCGGCGACGCCTGCACCGGCTCCAACCCCCGTCAGCCCTCCGTGGAGGAGATGGAGCGGCTGCTGAAGTGCTGCTACTACGACACCGAGGTGGACTTCTGATCCCCGATCACCCAGCGTTTTCCACAGATCTCATACACAAAAACCACAGGCCGCGGCGCAACAGCCGCCGCGGCCTGTCTTTCCATTGCGGGAGGAGCACAGGATGAACCAGCACAAAATTCCAAAGACGACCCTGGGACGCCTCCCGGTCTATCTCCAATACCTGAGAGAGCTGCCCGAGGATCACAGCCCCTATATCTCCGCCACCGAGATCGCCAGGGGCCTCCACATCGGGGAGGTACAGGCGCGGAAGGATCTCCACGCAGCCAGCGGCAACGGCCGCCCCAAGGTCGGCTATGTCGTGGCAGAGCTGATCGCGCAGCTGGAGTCCCTTCTGGAATTGCGCTCCCAGAACCGGGCCGTCCTGGTGGGGGCCGGAAAGCTGGGCAAGGCGCTGCTGGATTATCCCGGCTTTGAGACCTTTGGGGTCGAGATCGTGGCGGGGTTTGACATTGACCCCAACGCCGGGGCCGGGGAACAGAAGCCGGTCTATCCCATCGAGGAATTGGAGGACTTCTGCCGCCGGGAGCAGATCCGCATCGGCATCCTCACGGTGCCGGAGGAGGTCTCCCAGCGGGCCTGCGACCACATGGTCGCCTGCGGCATCCGGGCCATCTGGAGCTTTACCCCGGTGCAGGTGCCCGACGGCGTGCTGCTCCAGCACGAAAATCTGGCCCTCTCCCTGGCCCACCTGTGCGCACAGCAGCACAAGCGCGCCGCCGAACCCCCAGCACGTCCGTAACACGCAGATACGCAGACACACAGAAAAGTGCGGCCCTGAGACAGGGCCGCACTTTTTGCGTTTCGTTTTGTCGGATCAGCCGCCGAAGTAGGCCTTTTTGACCACGTCGTTGTTGCGGATCTCCTCCACGGTGCCCTCGGCCACCAGCTCGCCCACCTGGAGGGTGTAGCAATAGCTGGCGGTGCCAAAGGCCAGATGGACGTTCTGCTCCACCAGCAGGATGCTGGTGCCCTTGGTGCGGTTGATCTCCCGCACCTTCTCGCCGATGTCCTCGATGACCGCCGGGGCCAGGCCCAGGGACGGCTCGTCCAGGCAGAGCAGCTTGGGGTTGGCCATCATCGCCCGGGCGATGGCCAGCATCTGCTGCTGGCCGCCGGACATGGTGCCCGCCTTCTGCTTCAGGCGGTCCTTCAGGATGGGGAACAGCTCGAAGCAGAATTCCAGATCCTGCTGGATGCCCTCCTTATCCTTGCGCTGGGTGGCGCCGAGGATCAGGTTCTTGTAGACGGAGAGGTAGGGGAACAGGTGACGGCCCTCCGGAGCCAGCACCAGACCCTTGCGCACCTTCTCCGAGGTGGAGGCGTGGGTGACGTCCTCGCCGTTGAAGGAGATGGTGCCCCGGGTCATGGGGACGATGCCCAGGGTGGCGTTCAGCGTGGTGGATTTGCCCGCGCCGTTGGAGCCGATGAGGGTGACGATGCCCCCCTCCGGGACGTTGATGTTGACGTCGTGCACCGCGATGGACTTGCCAAACATGACGGTCAGATCCCTGATCTCCAGAATATTGCTCATACGGTACCTCCAAAATAGGTCGAGATGACGGTGGGATCCTGCCGCATCCCCTCCGGGGTGCCCTCAAAGATCTTCTCGCCAAAGGAGATGACCGTCACGCTGTCCAGAATGTCCAGGATCTGCATGTTGTGCTCCACGACCAGGACGGTGATGCCCTTGTCGCGCATCTTGGAGATGGCCTTGATGGAGAAGTCGATCTCCTCCGGGTTCATGCCGCCCAGCGGCTCGTCCAGCAGCAGCAGCTTGGGCTTGGTCGCCAGCGCCCGGGCCACGCCCAGGATCTTCTGGTAGCCGTGGGGCAGGTTCTTGGCCAGCTCGTTGCGCACATGGGTCAGGCCCAGGAATTCCAGCACCTCATCGGCGGACTCGGCGATGTACTTCTCATTCTCCTTGTAGACCTTGGAGTTGAAGAACACCTGGGGCACGGTGGAGTGGGGCCGCAGATGATAGGCGGCGGTGACGTTTTCAAAGACGGTGAAGTCGCCGAACAGCGGGTTGAGCTGGAAGGTGCGGCCGATGCCCATCTTCGCCACCTGGTGGGGCTTGGCCTTGGTGATCTCGTTCCCGGCATAGAAGATGTGGCCGGAGGTGGGCATCAGCACACCGGTGATCAGGTTGAAGAAGGTGGACTTGCCCGCGCCGTTGGGGCCGAGGAAGCCCTTGATCTCCCCCTCGTCGATGTGGAAGTCCAGGTCGTGCATGACGGTCAGGCCGCCAAAGCGCTTGGTCAGGCCGGAAGTTTCAAGCAGATGCATTACTTGCTCCCTCCCTTCGCAATCTCAGCCGCTTCCTTCTTCTCGGCGCGGCGGGCACGGTTGGCCCGGATGGTGTCCGGGATGCCCACCAGGCCGCCGGGCAGCAGATAGGCCACCACCAGCAGCACCGCTGCGGTCAGGAACGGGGTATAGGCGGAGTTGGCGCCCAGCCAGTGGGCAAAGGCCACAAAGCTCTCGTTGTTGGAGGAGCCGCTCAGGCTGGTCAGCAGGTTGGCGATGCCCTGGACAATGCTGATGACGATGGCACCGTACAGCGGGCCGACGAACTTGCCGGTGCCGCCGATCATCATGTACATGATGATCCACAGGGTGGTGTTCATGCCATAGCTGCTGTAAGAGATGGTGGTCAGGTAGTGGCTCTGGACGCCGCCGATCAGGCCCATGCAGAAGCAGGACGTGCCCACCGCCAGCAGACGGTAGAAGGTGGGGTTGACGCCGATGGAGGCGGCGACCTCCTCACTCTGGGCCAGGGCCCGGAGGGTGGTGCCGATGCGGCAGTGCTCCATGCGGTACATGATCACCAGGCAGAACAGCGCCAGCAGGAAGATGAGGTAGTAGCAGGCCTGATAGCCCTTGAGGTGCAGCACGTCGGCCACGCCGCTCAGGGCGCTGGTCAGGGACGGGATGCGCTGCAGACCCAGCGCGCCGCCGGCCAGCGGCCAGGCGGAGATCATCAGCATCAGCGCCTGCCCCATGAACATGGTACCCATGGAGAAGTAGACGGACTTCAGCCGGGCGAAGGGCCAGCCGGTGATCAGGCCGACGATGGTGGCCATGATCGCGCCGGCGGGGATGGACAGCCAGATGGGGACGTTCAGATAGACCGCCAGCATACCGGCGGTGTAAGCGCCCACACCCATAAAAGCGCCCTGGGCGAAGGACAGGTTGCCGGAGATGACAATCAGCCGCAGCGCCACCGCGCCCACCATATTGACGACGATGGTGATGAACAGATCCACCCAGGAGCGGCTGTTCAGCGCCAGGGGCAGGACGAAGAAGAGCACACACAGGATGAGCAGGGAGAGCTTTCCCTTCAAAACAGGTTGTTTCATCTCGTGCCCTCCTTTACGCGTCGTGGCCGAAGAAGCCCTTGGGCTTGATCAGCAGCAGGATGACGATGATGATGATGGGCACCGCGCTGCCGGCGTTGCCGGCAAAGGCCATCTGGCAGATGGCGTCCAGGAAGCCCATCACGGTTCCGGTGATGATGATGCCGTTCATGCTTCCGGCGCCCGCCAGCATGACCAGCATCAGGATGCGCAGGTTCATGGTATCGCCCATGCTGGAGCTCAGGCCCAGATAAGCGCCCATGAAACAGCCGGCCACGGCGGCCAGGCCCACGCCGATGGCGCAGACGGCGGCGGAGACCCGGTTGGTGTTGATGCCCTGGAGGGCAGCGCCCAGACGATCCTGGGCCACGGCCTCCATCTGACGGCCGAGGGCGGTGTAGTTGACGACGTAGAGGGTCGCCAGCAGGAGCAGCAGGCCCACGCCGAAGGTGACCAGCCGCTCATTGCTGATGCTCATGCCGAAGATGGTGGTCAGGCCGTTGGCATAGGAGGGGATGACCAGGGCCTTGCTGCCGGTGAGCAGGTTGGCGATGGTCTGGCAGATGGTGATGATACCGACGCTGATCATGACGATGCGGTCAAAGTTGTCCAGGAACAGGCGGAACATGACCCGTTCCAACAGCAGGCCCACCACCGCCAGCACGGCGGCGGAGATGATCATGGCGATCCAGTTGTTGATCCCGGCGGCGGCGCAGAGGTAGTAGCACAGATACGCGCCCACCATATACAGCGCGCCGTGGCCCAGGTTGATGGTGCCCAGCATGTTGAAGATAAAGGCGAAGCCCAGCGCCGCCAGAATATACATGATGCCGAGAACCAGCGCGTTGATGACGATTTGCAAACGAATTCAACTCCTTTAAAAACGGCGGAGGAGTATCTCCTCCGCCGTTTGATGCATGAGATGTTGAAGCGATTGAAAGGATGCGGTCAATCAGGGAATGGAGATTTCGATCCAGTCCTTGAACTCCCAGCCGCCCTCGGCGTCGGGATTCATGACGGAGACGGGACGGGGATGGCCGATGGCGTGGTTCTCAACGCCGTAGGTCTCGGTGCCGCCGATGTTGGTGGTGCCATAGATGGACTCCACCTGGCCGCCGGCGGTCCAGGCGGCGGCGACGTCCTTGGGCTCCACGGAGCCGGCCTTCTGCATCATCAGCAGCATCATGTACAGGGTGTTGGCGGCGGCGCCGTCGAAGGTGGCGGCGGCATCATCGCCGTACTCCTGGGCGACGACCTGAACCAGATCATTCAGCATCTGGGGGTTCTTGGCCTGATCCGCCTCGCGGGAGGAGGTGCCCAGAGAGAAGCCGTTGTAGCTGGCCTTTTCGCCGGCATACTCCATCAGCATGGAGATGGGCTTGCCCTGCGCGCAGGCCATCACGGTGTCGGCGCCCAGGGCGCGGACGGCCTTCAGCAGGTTGCCGTAGGCGTCGGGGGATCCGTTGCCCATGAAGGCGTCAGCGCCGGAATCGACGATCTGCTTGGCATAGGAGGAGTAATCGGTGGTGTCGCCGGGATAGATGACCATGGTGTCCAGAACCTCGATATCATAGGGGGCAGCATAGCTGCGCATCAGATCCAGGGACTCGGTGGACAGGCCGTTGTCATCGTTGGCCAGCACGACGCTCTTGACGTCGGGATAATACTCGTGCAGGGCGGCGAAGCAGGCCTGATAGTCGCCCACGGTGCCGTCGGAGCCGGTGAAGGCCAGGGGATTCTCGGGAATCAGATAGCCGGTGGCGTTGGAGACGCAGTAGGCGGAGGCGTGCAGGATGCCCTCGTCCTCAAAGACGTCGGCGCAGGAGTTGACCCAGAAGTCGTTGGTCTCGACCACGAACTTGACGCCGGAGTCCACCAGGCTCATGGCGGCGGTGCGCAGGGCGGGATAGTCGGACTGACCATCGACGCAGACGGCCTCCAGGGTGTAGGTGGTGTCACCCACGGTCCAGCCGCCGTTGTCGTTGATGAACTTGACCATGGCGTTGAACTCATTGTAGTTGGGGGTGTCCACGCCGGCGAACCAGCCGGTGGTGTGGACCATCAGGCCGACCTTCAGGGTGTCGGTCTTGGTGGCCTCAGCCGGGGCGGAATCCTCAGCGGGAGCAGCGTCCTGGGCGGGAGCAGCATCCTGGGCGGGAGCAGCGCTCTCCGCAGGGGCGGCGGCACCGGAGGAAGCCGGGGCGGAGCTGCTGCCGCAGGAGACCAGGGCAAAGACCATGGCCATCGCCAGGAGCAGCGCGATCAGTTTCTTCATATGTTTTCCTTCCTTTCTCCTTTTGTGAACCGGGGATCGCGGGGCGATTAGATAAAATAGCTAACTTTTCTTTTCTATACCCAAAGAATCCACACAGTTTCACCAAGATAAATCTATCATACACACTGATCGGACATCTGTCAACCAAAAAAAATGTATCAATTCCGCTTCCTTGTCCAATTTTTCCCGGTCCGCCCGGCGCGTTCATTCGCTTTTGGAATAGCATCGGGCCGGAAAAGCCCGGTTTGCCATAAATATGCACCGATTTCCCTCCATCCTTCCAATTCAAGAATGGAATGGGCTTGCGCGGGTATAACTCTTGCGATATAATAGAGATGAAAATTCGTATTTTTCATTCGCCCTGCGGAGCGGTATGATATGCTTGTAATCATATAATATCTTTTTTGCGCTGCAAGGAGGAGTCACAATGAAACGCAATCCCTATCCCCACGTTTTTCAGCCCCTGACCATCCGGGGACTGACCCTGAAAAACCGGCTGGAGTATGCCCCCACGGTGGTGCTGAAATGCAATGCCGACGGCACCATGAGCCAGGACATGCTGGACTTCATGGAGTGGCAGGCCAAGACCGGCGTGGCCTGGGTCACCGTGGGCGACACCCCTGTCACCCACGACAACACCTCCCATTGGCTGTGCGAGATGAACGTCTGCGATGACGAGTGCATCCACGGCATGAACGCCCTGGTGGAGAAGTGCCGCCAGAACGGCGCGGAGCTCTCGGTGGAGCTGGCCTACGCCGGACGGGGCAACCGCGCCCCCGCCGACGGGGCCCCCACCGCTGTGGTCTCCGCCGAGCGGCCGCTGAACCCGGAGGACAACGTGCGCACCATGACCCGCGCCGACATGGACTACATGAAGGAGCGCTTTGTGGACTGCGCCGTGCGCTGTCAGCACGCCGGATTCCGCATGATTTTGCTCCACTGCGCCCACAACAACTTCCTGGCCCAGTGGCTCTCCCCCGACTCCAACGTCCGCACCGACGAGTACGGCGGCTCCCCCGAGAACCGGCGCAGGTACCCCCTGGAGGTGCTGAAGGCCATCCGGGAGGCCGTGGGGAACAATATGGTCATCGAGCTGCGGGTCTCCGCCACCGAGGGCATCCCCGGCGGCCTGGAGTTTGAGGAGTCGCTGGCCTTTATGGAGCTGGCCCAGGAGTATGTGGACATCATGCATGTCTCCCAGGGCTCCATCTTCCACCTCTCCGCCCGCTACACCATCCCCACCTATTTCAGAACCCCCCACCAGCCCCTGAACACCGGCTATTCCGAGATCGTCAAGCAGCACCTGCACATCCCGGTGGCCGTGGTGGGCATGATCACCTCCCTGGAGGAGGCGGAGGAGATCATCGCCTCCGGCAAGGCGGACATCGTCGCCATGGCCAAGAGCTATATGGCCGACGGCGACATCATCCACAAGTCTCTGGCCGGACGGTCCGACCTGGTGCGGCCCTGCACTCGCTGCGACCTGTGCGGCAACGCCAACACCTACGGCACCGCCATGAGCTGCGCCATCAACCCCCGCTGCGGCATCTCCGGCGAGATTGAGGCCCTGCCCGAGGCCCAGCGCAAGAAGGTCGTCGTCATCGGCGGCGGCCCCGCCGGCATGATGGCCGCCCAGACCCTGGTAAAGCGGGGCCACAGCGTCACCCTCTACGAAAAGGCCGACCGCCTGGGCGGCCTGCTCATCGACGCCAGCGAGGTGCCCTTCAAGCAGCTCATGCGGGAGTATCTGGAGTGGGACATCCGGGAGACCCTGCAGTGCGGCGCGAAGGTGGTGCTGAACACCGCCGTCACCCCGGAGCTGATCGAGCAGGAGGATCCTGACGCTGTTATCGTCGCCACCGGCAGCGTCTACATGACGCCCCCCATCCCCGGCATGGACACGGCGCTCCCCGTCCGGGAGGTGGACAACCACAGCGTGAAAACCGGCAAAACCGTGGTCGTCTGCGGCGGCGGCATCACCGGTCTGGAGTGTGCCCTGGCCCTGAGCATGGAGGGCAAGGCCGTCACCGTGGTGGACATGCTGCCCCGGGACCGCTTCGTCATGGAGATGCCCATTTTCAACAAGGCCGACCTCTTCGCCCAGCTGGAGGAGCGGGGCGTGCAGCTCTTCGGCTCCCAGCAGATCCAGGCCATCGAGGGCGGCGTCAGGACCGTGGACGCCCTCACCGGGGAGGCCCGCTTCTTCCCCGCCGACAGCGTGGTCAACGCCCTGGGCGTCAAGCCGGACAACGCGCTGGGCATGGAGCTGCTCTCCCGCTATGGCAGCGACCAGGTGATCCTGGTGGGCGACTGCACCGCCCGGGGCGGCAACTACTACCGCGCCAACCACGAGGCGTATGACGCCGCCATGCGCATTTAAGAACACCCTCTTTGATACCGCCCGCGCAGCGGGCGGTATCAAAAAACAAAAATTGCCGCGCCCCGCAGATTGCGGGACGCGGCTCCAAAGGGGGGCATTGATGCGTTCTTATTTTCCGATCTGGGTCTCGTTGATGCGGGACACCAGGATGATGCCCACCACGCAGAGCGCCGCCACAATGGCATAGGACACATGGTAGGTGCCCGTCGCGGTCAGGCCCACGCCCATGATGATGAAGGCGAAGGAGCGGACGATGTTGGTGATGGGGTTCAGCACGCCCATGGCCCGGACGAAGTCCAGCCGGCCAAACACGGTGGCGGTCATGGAGGGGAACAGGTTGCCAATGCCGCCGATGGCCATGCCGATCATGAAGACGGTGAAGTACTGCAGCACGGTGTTGTTGCTGGGGATGGCGCAGCTGATCAGGGTGAGCAGCCACCAGATGCCGAAGATGATGGACGCCTTCTTGGTGCCCAGCTTCTGATCCAGCCAGCCGGTGATATAGCTGCCAAACAGACCCAGGATCGCGGCGACCGTCATAGAGCCGATGGCCTTGGGGGGCGCCCATCCGGCCATGATCAGTCGGGGGATCAGACGGCTGATACAGGAGACGGTGCAGATGATGTAGATGCCGTAGCCCAGACCGATCAGCCAGATCTGCTTGTTCATCAGCAGGGTCTTGGCGTTCCAGGGGGACTGATACTCCTGCATCTCCCGCTGGGCGGCGGCCAGCTCCTCCTTGGAGACCGTGCCGTTGTCCGGGGCGCAGCCCAGCTCCTCCGGGGTGTCACGCATGACGATAAAGGAGAAGATGCCGGCCACGATGAGCAGCGCGCCCATGATGTAGAAGGAGCCGTTGACTCCGGCCCAGCCCACAAAGGCGGTCAGCAGCAGCACGAAGGTGGCGGAGCAGAGGTTCTGTCCCATGGTGGCCCAGCCCAGGGCGAGGCCCTTTTTGGTGGGGAACCAGGCGGCCATCAGGGCGTTGGCGCAGGTCCAGCAGTAGCTCATGCCGAAGAAGTTGGCCAGGGCGGTGACGATGGTGAAGCCGGCCAGCCCGGTGACCACGCCATAGCACATATAGGTGATGCCGCCCAGAATGGCGGAGATCAGCATGATGAACCGGTTGCCCCGCTTGGTGATGAGCCAGGAGCTCAGGGCCGCGCCCACCAGACCCAGCCAGCTGGCCGGGGTGGTCCAGCTCAGGATCGCGCCCTCGTCCACGCCGTGAAGCTGGGCGAAGGAGCTGACAATGGTGTTCAGGCCGTCGGTGCACATGCCGGCGTAGAAGTAGAACATCAGTCCGGCCACCAGAATCATCAGCCAGCCCTTTGCGCCAAAGTTGCTTTTGGTTGCGTTGTTTGACATTGATTGGTCCTCCTTTTCTTTCTCTCTTGTCCATTGACAACGCGAGTATACCACTTGTTAAAAAAATGACAAAATGCCCCGCTTTCATAGCGAAATAACCCGGCAAGCA
>JAFVAS010000091.1 GCA_017480395.1 Oscillospiraceae bacterium
GTGGGAGCGCAGCGCCCGAGTGCTGGGGCGGGCGGTGGCGGTGGCGGCCCCGGCGGGGCTGGTGATCTGGCTGCTGGCCAACCTTCGGCCCGGAGGGGAGCCGTTGCTCCGGCTCTGCGCGGAGTATTTGAACCCCATCGCCGGGTGTATGGGACTGGACGGGGCCATCCTGCTGGCCTTTGTGCTGGGGACTCCGGCCAACGAGATCGTGCTGCCCATCCTGCTGATGATCTATCTCTCCCAGGGGACGCTGGGGGAGGTGGGCGATCTGACGGCGCTGAAGGCGCTGCTGCTTTCCCAGGGCTGGGGCTGGCAGCGGGCGGGGAGCATGATCCTGCTGACCCTGCTGCACTGGCCCTGCGCCACCACGCTGCTGACCATCCGCCGGGAGACCGGCTCCTGGCGCTGGACAGCGCTGGCGGCGGCGCTCCCCACCGCCGTGGGGGTGGTCGCCTGTGTGCTCTTCCATGGCGGCCTGGTGCTCCTTGGCCTGGCATGAGAAATCCCTGGCTCCACCGATGGGGAGCCAGGGATGTTACTTTGATGCGTTTATTCCTCCACCTCGGTCATCTCCTCCGCCGGTTCGGCGGGGGCGGTGTAACCGGCGGTGTAGTCGGTGGCGGCGGAGAGGGTGCCGTCCTCCTCCTGGACGAAGTAGCCCCGCTGGAGCAGCAGCTGCTCATAGTTTCCGGCGTAGACCTGCTCGGGGTAGAACAGGCTGGCGGGGACGCTGACGGCCCCGTTGTCCAGGGAATCCTCGGTGGCGGGAGTCACACCCGCGGCAAAGGCGGCGGCTGCGGCGGCGGCCTCCTCCGCCATGCCGGTGCAGTCCCGCAGCAGAGTCATGGCCTGCACCCCGGAGAGGATGGCGTTGACGCTGTCCTCCTCGCAGCCCATGCCGGTGACCAGGGGGAAGACGCCGCCGGTGTAGCCGGTGAAGAGCACGTCGGTGATGCTCCGGGCAATGGCGTCGTCGGCGCAGAGGATGGCGTCCAGATCGGTGTCGGTGTAGCTGTCGTTCAAAATCGCTGTCATGCGGGCTGCGGCGGCGTCTGGGTCGGCCACAGCGCAGTCGGAGAGCAGATTCTCCCCGGAGCCCACCACCAGCACCCCGGCGTCGATGTACATCTGCAGGATCTCCATTGCGCCCGCATACTGGAACTCGTTCTCCACGTCATTGCCCTCCAGGAAGAAGAGCTCAATGTGGAAGGGGCCCTCGGCGTCGTAGAGGTGGAGGGTCTCCTCCAGGAAGCTGGCCTGGAGATAGCCCGCCTCATAGCCGTCAAAGCCGACGTAGAAGTCAATGGTGTCGCAGTCGGTGATGAGCCGGTCGTAGGCGATGATGTTCCAACCGTCGTCCACCGGCCTGCCGTCGAAGGCGGGGGCACTCTCCTCCGCGGCGGATTCCGCCGGGGCACTCTCTGCGGCGGCGTCATCCTGGGGCCCCGGGACATAGGCCAGGGCGGGGCCCAGGCTGTTCGGGTCAACGGCGGCGACAATGAGGGTCTTGCAGCCCAGCTCCTTCAGCTCCTCGATCTGTTGGATCTGGGTGTCGGAGTTGTCCCCGGCATAGCGCAGCTCCACGTCAAAGTCGGCGCTCAGAATGGCCTGCATGTCGGCGGCGTCGGTTTTCCATTGGGTCTCGCTGTCGTTGGGCAGGGAGATGCCGATCTTCTCCCGGGGTGGGGTCTGATCCTCCGGTTCAGCGCTGCCGCAGGCGGCCAGGGCAAAGAGCATGGCCAGGCACAGCAGCAGGGCGGGTATCTTTTGTTTCATGGGTGAGTCCTCCGATCTGAAATAGCCGGGGCGTGATTTCCTGCGGTATTATAGCACAAAAGGCGAAAAAAAGAAAGCCCCGATCTGGAGCGCCAGACCGGGGAACGAATTTATTTGGCGTGCAGCGCGCCGATGGCGGCCTTGGCGGCGGCCTGTTCGGCCTCTTTTTTGCTGTGGCCCTCGCCGACGCCGATGGGCTTTCCGTTGAGGAGCACCTGCATCCGAAACACCTTGGCGTGATCCGGCCCCCGCTCGTCCACCAGGGCGTAGGTCAGCACCTGGCCGCTCTTGCGCTGGACGATCTCCTGCAGGGCGGTCTTGTTGTCCTTGGACGCCTCGTGCACCCGGGCGATGTGGTCGAGGATGAAGTGCTGGATCAGCCTCCGGGCGGCGGCGATGCCCCCGTCCAGATAGACGGCGGCCAGCACGGCCTCCACCGCATCGGCCTGGATGGAGGGGCGGGTGCGTCCGCCCCCCAGCTCCTCGCCCTTGCCCAGCTTCAGATAGCTGCCCAGGTTCAGCTCCTGGGCGACGACCACCAGGTTCCCCTCGCAGACCAGCCCGGCCCGCAGCCGGGTCAGGTCGCCCTCCGGGAGGGGGCAGTTGCGGTAGAGGTAGTCCGCCACCACCATGCCCAGCACCGAGTCGCCCAGAAATTCCAGCCGCTCGTTGCTCTCCTGGCCGCCCTTGTGCTCGTTGGCGTAGGAGCTGTGGGTCAGGGCGTTCTCCAGCAGGGAGATATCCTGGAAATGATAGCCCAGCTTTTCTTCCAATGTCTGCATAGTCTCAATCCTCGATCTGTTCGTTTGCCCGGATGGGCTCCAGGGCGTCCAGCGCGCGCTGGGCGAGGGCGGCGTTCTTGTTGCGCTTGCCCTTCACCTTGTAGCCCAGGGGCGGGATGATGCCAAAATTGACGTTCATGGGCTGAAAATTCACCACGCGGGGGTCGCTGACGTAGTGTGCCAGGGCGCCCAGGGCGGTCTCCCGGGGGAAGTCTACGGGGGGAAGGCCCAGCATGCGGTGGGCCAGCTCCACGGCGGCCACCAGCCCGGAGGCGGCGGACTCCACATAGCCCTCCACGCCGGTCATCTGCCCGGCGAAGCAGAGGCGCGGCTCGTCGATCACCTGATAGCGGCAGTTCAGCAGCCCCGGTGACTGAAGATAGGTGTTGCGGTGCATCACCCCGTAGCGGACGAACTCCGCCCCCTCCAGTCCGGGGATCAGGGAGAAGACCCGCCGCTGCTCCGGGAAGGTCAGGTGGGTCTGAAAGCCCACCAGGTTGTACATTGTGCTGTCCGCGTTGTCCCGGCGCAGCTGCACCACGGCGAAGGGCTCCCTGCCGGTGTGGGGGTCGGGAAGGCCCACCGGCTTGAGGGGGCCATAGCACAGGGTGTCCCGTCCCCGGCGGGCCATGACCTCCACCGGCATGCAGCCCTCAAAGACCTTTTCGTCGTCAAAGGCATGGAGCTCGGCCTGCTTGGCCTGGGTCAGCTCCCTCCAGAAGCAGTCATACTCCGCCTCTGTCATGGGGCAGTTGACATAATCCGGCGTTCCCCGGTCATACCGGGAGGCGAACCAGGCCTTGGACATGTCGATGCTCTCAAAGGTGACGATGGGGGCGGCGGCGTCGAAGAAGTGGAGGTGGTTGGCCCCGGCGAAGCGGCGGGAGATGTCGTCGCTCAGGGCGTCGGAGGTCAGGGGGCCGGAGGCGACGATGACATTGCCCTCGTCGGGGATTCGGGTGACCTCCTCCTCCACCACGGTGATGTTGGGGTGGGAACGGATGGCATGGGTGACGGCGGCGGAGAAGCCGAAGCGATCCACGGCCAGGGCACCTCCGGCGGGCACCCGGTGGGCGTCGGCACAGGAGAGGATCAGGGAGCCCATCCGCCGCAGCTCCTCCTTGAGCAGGCCGACGGCGTTTTCCAGCTGGTCGGAGCGCAGGGAGTTGGAGCAGCACAGCTCCGCGAAGTCGTCGCTGTGGTGGGCGGGGGTGCGCTTTTGGGGCTTCATCTCATAGAGAATCACCGGGATGCCCCGCCGGGCCAGCTGCCATGCCGCCTCGCTGCCGGCCAGGCCCGCGCCGATCACTTTGACCGCGTCCATGGCTCAGCCCTCATCTGCCTCCGCCTCGGCGGCTTTTTTGGCCCGGGTGGAGGTCTTCTTAGCGGTGGTTTTCTTTGCCGTGGACTTCTTTGCGGTGGTCTTTTTCGCGGCGGACTTTTTGGCTGTGGTGGTCTTGGCGGTGGATGCCGCTTTGGCCGCGCCCTTGTCGGCGTCCGGCTCTGCGGCGGTGCTGTCCCCGGCCTTGGCGTCCGTCTTCTTGCGGGCATACCCCCGCTGATCCTCGGGCAGGAAGCGGCTGCACTTCTCGTTGATGCAGAAGGGCTTTTTGAAGCCCCGGCCCGACTTTTTAAACATGGTCTTGCCGCACTCCGGGCAGTTGTCCTTCACCGGCACGTCCCAGGTCATGAAGGAGCAGGGGTCGCCGGACACCACCTTGTTGCGCTCGCAGCCGTAGTAGGTGTAGCCGTTGCGGCTGGTCTTCTTCAGGATGCGGGAGCCGCACAGCGGGCACTTGCCCGGCATCTCGATGACCAGGGGCTTGGTAAAGGTGCACTCGGGGTAGCCGGGGCAGGCCAGGAACCGGCCGAACCGGCCGGACTTGATGACCATCTGACGCCCGCAGACGTCGCACACCTCGTCGGAGTACTCCGGCGGAATCTTGATGCGCTCGCCGTCCAGATCCTGCTCGGCCTGGGCCAGCTCGGCGGAGAAGCCGGAGTAGAAGGCGGACAGCACGTCCTTCCAGTTGCGCTGGCCCTCCTCCACCTGGTCGAGTTGGGCCTCCATCTGGGCGGTGAAGGTGGGGTCGGCCACGTCGGTGAACTTGTCGATCATCAGCTGGGTGACCACCTCCCCCAGGGGGGTGGGGCGCAGGGCCTTGCCCTCCTTGACCACATACTCCCGATCCATGATGGTGGAGATGGTGGGGGCGTAGGTGGAGGGGCGGCCGATGCCCTTCTCCTCCAGCACGCGGATCAGCGACGCCTCGTTGTAGCGGGCAGGGGGCTGGGTGAAGTGCTGGGTGCCCTCCGCCTCGGTCAGGGACAGCTCCTCCCCCTCGGCCAGGTCGGGCAGGGGGGAGTTGCGCTCCCCCTCCTCCTCGTCCCGGCTGACCTCGTAGACGGCGGTGAAGCCGGAGAACTTCTGGGCGGTGTGGGTGGCCCGGAAGAGGTGGGGGCCGGCGCTGATGTCGATGGAGAGGGTGTCATAGACCGCATTGGCCATCTGGCAGGCCAGGAAACGGCTCCAGATCAGCTTGTAGAGCCGGTACTGCTCCAGCGTCAGGCTCTTGCGGATGGCCTCCGGCGTCAGGTTGACGTTGGAGGGGCGGATGGCCTCGTGGGCGTCCTGGGCACCGGCCTTGGCCTTGAAGCGCCGGGTCTGGGCGGGATAATAGTCCTTGCCGTAGCGGGCGATGATAAAGCTCTTCGCCGCATCCAGGGCGTCCTCGCTGAGGCGCAGGGAGTCGGTACGCATATAGGTGATGAGGCCGACGGTGCCCTCCCCCTCGATGTCGATGCCCTCATAGAGCTGCTGAGCCACCGACATGGTGCGCCGGGGGGGCATATTCAGCTTGCGGGAGGCCTCCTGCTGGAGGGTGGAGGTGATGAAGGGGGGCGCGGGTTGGCGCTGCTTCTCGCTGCGCTTGACGGAGGAGACCACAAAGGACTCCTGCTCCAGCGCGGCCTTGATGGCCTCCATCTCCTCGCCGGAGGTCAGCTCCTCCTTCTTGCCGTCGGTGCCGTGGTAGCGGGCGACAAAGCTGCCCTGCTTGGGGAAAAGCCGGGAGAGGGTCACGTCCAGCAGCCAGTACTCCTGGCTCTGGAAGGCGCGGATCTCGTTCTCCCGCTCCACCACCAGCCGGGTGGCCACGGACTGCACCCGTCCGGCGGAGAGGCCCCGGCGCACCTTGCGCCAGAGCAGGGGGGAGAGCTGATAGCCCACAATGCGGTCCAGGATGCGGCGGGCCTGCTGGGCGTCCACCAGATCCTGGTCGATGGCCCGGGGATGGGTGATGGAGTCCTGCACCACGTTTTTGGTGATCTCATTGAAGGTGACGCGGTAGGTCTTGCTGTCCGGGATGCCCAGCAGCTACTTCAGATGCCAGGAGATGGCCTCCCCCTCGCGGTCCGGGTCGGTGGCCAGAAAGACCTTGGCGCTCTTTTTGGCGGATGATTGCAGCTCGGAGATGATCTCCTCCTTGCCCTTGATGGGCTGATAGTCGGGGACGAATCCGGCCTCGATATCCACCCCCAGCTTGCTCTTGGGCAGATCACGGATGTGGCCCATGGAGGCGACCACCTTGTAGTCCCGCCCCAGGTATTTGCCGATGGTCTTGGCCTTGGCAGGGGACTCCACGATCACAAGATTTGTTTTGGACATTACGGTTCCTCCACTCTGTATCTTCATCGTTCCGCGCCGCTGGGGCGCGGAAACCATATCATCATTTCAAATCGTCACTCGTCCACGACGAAGTGGACGGCGGTCTCAAAGCGGCCGCCGGGGAGCTGCCGGATGAGCTTGCGGATGGTGAGCACCGTCAGGCAGGAGGACACCCGCCGGGCAGGCAGTCCGGTTTTGGACACCAGCTCGTCCGTGATCATCGCCCCCTCATTGAGCAGGGTGAGGATGCTCCGCTCATCGTCGGTGAACTTGGCCTCGTTGCCCCGCAGGGTCACCACCGGCAGGCCAGTTTGGGGCTGCTCCGGCTTCGGTGCGGGCTCCGGCACGCTCTGGGCCCGGGCCGGTCTCCGGGTGACCGGGCCGCTGGCCGGGAGGGGCAGCTCCGGGTCGGGGAGGTGCACCTGCGCGTCCCCGGTGGGACGGCGCTTGTGGGGATAGAGGGCCCAGTAGTGCGCCAATACATCGTCCCCGCTGCACACGCAGATGGCCTCGCCTCGGGCAAGCAGGCGGTTGGTGCCCGCGCCGGAGGGGGAGTCGATGTTGGAGGGGACGGCGTAGACATCCCGGCCCTGTTCCAGGGCAAGGGCCGCCACGGAGAGGGTACCGCTTCTCTCCGGGGCCTCCACGCAGACGACGCCCAGGGTGGCACCGGTGAGCAGCCGGTTGCGCAGGGAATAATACTTGCGCAGATGGGGCGCGCCGGGAGGCGCGGCGCTGAGCACCGCACCCTGCTCGGCGGCGTCCCGGAGCAGGCGGCGTCCCTCGTCGTTGTCCTGATAGGGGACGTCCACTCCGCCGGGCAGCAGACAGACGGCGGGTGATCCCGTGTCCAGCGCGGCCCGCAGCGCCGTCGCGTCGCAGCCATAGCCCGCGCCGGTGACCAGCAGTCCGCCCCGGATCGCGATCTCGCGGCCAAGCATGGCGGCGACGGTGCGGCCATAGGGGGAGCAATGCCGGGTGCCCGCCAGGGCGATGGCGATCTCGTTGTCCAGCTGCGGCAGCATGCCCCGGTAATAGAGTACCAGGGGAGGCAGGTCAATATTCCTCAGCCGCAGGGGATAGGCGGTGTCCTGCCAGGTGAGCAGGCGGATTTTGCGCCGCTCGCACTCCGTGAGGATGCGCTCCGGCTCCTCCAGCGACTTGTCCCCCAGGCGCTGGAGCTGCTCCTCGCTCAGGCCGAGATGGGAGAAGTCGCCGCTCTGGGCATAAAAGACCTGCTCCGGCGTGTCAAAGATCTGGAGAAGCCGATGGGCGGGGCCGGGGGAGACCCGGGTGGTCAGCCACAGCCAGGCTTTGGCGGGGGTCAGCATGGCAGCCCCCTCCGATACCACTCCCAGAGCACCACCGCCGCCGCGGCGGCGGCGTTCAGCGACTCGCAGGTCGGCTCCATCGGGATGCGGATGGTGGCGTCGCACCGATCCAGCAGGTCGGGGGAGACGCCGCTGCCCTCGCTGCCGATGACGACGGCGGCCCGGGTGAGGGGGGCGCACTCCAGAGAGACGGTGTCAGAGCGCAGGGCGGTGGCGCAGAGGGCCAGGTCGGAGCGGCGCACCAGATCGGGAAGTTTCTCCGCCTCCACCTCCCACACCGGGGTGCGGAAGATGGCCCCCATGGAGGCCCGGACGGCCTTTGGGTTCAGGGGGTCGGCACAGGAGCCGGTGAGCAGCAGACCGTCGCAGCCAAAGGCGTCGGCGGATCGGAGGATCGTCCCCACATTGCCCGGGTCCTGGAGGCCGTCCAGAATCAGGTAGCGCCCGCCGGTCAGCCGCTCCGGCGGCGTGAGGTCGGGGGCCTTGACCAGGAACAGGGCACCCTGGGGGGTGCGCATGGGGGAGATGCTGTGCATGATTTCCCGGGGCACCGCGACGGTGCGTACCCCCTCCGGCATCGGCGTGCCGCCCAGGGCGTCGGCCAGATCGTCGGAGAGGATGACCGTGTCGACCTCGGCGTGCCATTGGATGGCCTCGCCCAGCAGCTTCACCCCATCGCAGAGGTAGAGCCCCCGCTCCCGGCGGAAGTCCCGCTCCCGGCTGAGGCGCCGTACCAGAGAGATGGTCGAATTTGCGCGGCTGGTGATGCGTTCCATGAAACGGCCTCCTCACACTACGGCGTCCATAACGGGAGAAATGGATCAGTTTGCGAACTATTTTTGGTGCAATGTCGCACATGAAAGAAATAATACAGCGCTTTTTTCATTTCGTCAAGCCCCATATACATTAAAATATAGATTTCCCCCAACGGAGGGGGCCGCCCACTGGGGAATTGCCGCGCAGCAATGGAGGGCTAAAAACGGGAATAACGCGGCTTCACCGTTTGTTGCTAATGGGGAAATGGGGAAAGACAGCCGGGGCCGCGTCCAATGGGACGCGGCCCCGGTGGGGGTTCGATTATTTGTAGGTGACGACCTTGGTGCCGGAGGGGATGTTGGAGTAGATCCAATAGGCATGGTCGATTGTCAGACGGACGCAGCCGTGGGAGATGGAGACCCCCATCGCGCCCTCCTGCACGTTGCCGGGGTTATTCAGCCCGGTGCCGGAGCGGTCGTAGGTGATGGAATGGAAGAGGTAGTTGCCGTAGAACTGGGTGTAGTACCAGCAGCGGCCCCGGGAGGTGTTGAAATAGGTGCCCTTCGCCTGGACGGTATAGGTGCCGACGACGGTGGGGGTGGAGGGCTTGCCGGTGGAGCACTCCCAGTAGTGGAGCAGCGTCCAGTTGCCCTTGCTGCCGGTGAAGATGCCCACCCGGTGGGTGGTCAGGTTGACCAGCATCAGGTATTTGGTGCTGCTGGCAAGTCCCTGGGCCTTGTTGATCATGGCCCGGTCGCGCTCCAGAAGCGTGCCGTCGGTATCTGCATAGTGGAAGTCATCCACCCACTCGTCAGCGGCCATCGAGCCGTTGGATTTGAGGTAGTAGTTGTCCACGGTGGCATCGGCGGTCATGGCTCCGCCATCCTCGAAGTGGTACCAGGTGCCGTTGATGAACTTCCAGCCGGTGACCATCTGTCCGCCGGGGCCGAAGAAGTACCAGACGTCGTCAACCTTGCTCCAGCCGGTGAGCATGCGGCCATTCCCGTCAAAGCGGTACCAGGCGTCATTGATGAATTTCCA
>JAFVAS010000092.1 GCA_017480395.1 Oscillospiraceae bacterium
AGTGCAAGGATTTTTTTCATTTTCGGTTCCTCCTTATAGGTTTATTCAAGGCTTGCGCCTATGAATTTGGTTTGCCGCGTTTCCCCTCGGGAAAACGCATCGTGGGGATCCCCACGATGATGGACCTCAGATCCATTGCAAGGCTATTATACGCCTGCTTTTGTCCAGTGTCCACAAAAAAACGGGAATATGTGAAAAATTTTTGCCGAATCGGGCAATAACTCCCGATGAGAGCGGGCCTTACGGTCAGGGTTCGGGCCCCTCTGCCTCGCTAAAAACCCGCAGGGTGTCCAGCGGATGGCCGGTGGGATCGAACAGCGCCTGGTTGTCCACGGCGTTGCCGCCGTAGTATTTCCCCGCATCGTTGGGATCATATTCGGCGGCATAGCTGGAGGCCCAACCGGAGCCGCAGGTCTCCCAGAGCCGGCTGTTCTCCGCCCAGGAGGAGCCGCCCACGGTGATCCAGGTGCCCTCCCAGTAGCACACCCCGATGCCTCCGGGGATGTCCCGCACGGTGGAGATCACGTTTCGGAGGGCATCGGACTGCCCCACCACAGAATATGGATAGGGCCGATCCACCTTGCTCCCGGAGGAGATGGTGTTGCCGAAGAAGTCGCTGTCCTGGACGGTGTAGGCATAGGAGGTCTCCATGACCATGACCTGCTTGCCATAGGTGGTGGAGATGTCGGTGAGCAGGGAGGCGAGGTTATCCAGAGAGCCATGCCAGAAGGGGTAATAGGAGGAGGCGAAGACGTCATAGTCCACCTGGTGCTCGTCCAACATCCGGGCATACTCGGCGTAGGTGCCCTCCTTCTCCGGGTTGGCGAAGTGCATCGCCACCAGGGCCTCGGGGCAGACCTCGCGCACGGCGCTGGATCCGGCGCGCATCAGCCGGGTGATGGCGTCCCAGGTGCGCTCCCCGCACAGGAATTGGTTGGTCTCGTTGCCCACCTGAACCATGCCGATCTCCACCCCGGCGTCTCGCAGGCTTTGCAGGCTGTCCCGGGTGAACTGATAGAGGGCGTCGGCCTTTTCCTCCGGGGAGAGCCCCTCCCAGGCCTTGGGCACCATCTGCTTGGAGGGATCGGCCCAGAAGTCGGAGTAGTGGAAATCCACGATCAGCTTCATGCCGCAGCGTGTGGCCCGCTGGCCGATCTCAATGGCCTTGGCCAGATCGCTGTTGCCGCCGCCGTAGCCGTGGCCCTCGGCGTCATAGGGATCGTTCCACACCCGTACCCGGATGTGGGTGACACCGTTTTGCGCCAGGGTCTGGAACACATCCTGCTCCACCCCGTCGAAGTTATAATACCG
Source organism: Oscillospiraceae bacterium (assembly GCA_017480395.1). Lineage (GTDB taxonomy): Bacteria > Bacillota > Clostridia > Oscillospirales > Oscillospiraceae > UMGS1766. Next base: position 1,312 of record JAFVAS010000092.1, read on the forward strand.
GACGCCGCTGGCCTCCTCCGCGATCACCGAGGAGGCGTCCACGCCATAGATAAAATCGGTTGTCACGGCCCGTTCCTCCATCCTACGCAGGTGCTCCGCCACCTCTTTGGCCGCGTTGTCCACCGCGCCCGCGTGGAGGGATTCGACCCCGAGGAAGAGATAGTAGTCCTCCCGGGGTTCCCCCTCCACCCAGTAGGTGATGCAGCTGTCCGCCGCGCCGGTTCCGGCGGCGGCGTGGGTGAGCCGGAGGCCGCAGGGCTGGCCGTCGATGAGATAGCAGTCCGCCGCCGAAGCGGTCTCCGCCAGCTCCGGCCACGGAGCGAAGGAGTCCCGATAGCCCGCAATCTCCGATTCCCTGACGAGAAAGAGGTCGGCGTTCAGGATGGTGCGCTCCTCGAACATGGCGTAGGAGAAGGGGTGCACCTGCACCATTTTGATCCCCTCGGGGAGCTCCTCCTCCAGCACGGCGGCCAGCTCGGTGTCCTGCACGTCGTAGGCGCTGATGAACAGGGTGACCTTTTTCGCCGCCGAGGTGTCGGTGATCATGGTAAAAATCCAGCCCCAGAGGAAGAAGGAGAGCAGCGCCCAGAGGAGATAGAGATGCAGCCGGGACCAGATGTTTTTAAGGATCCTCATGGCAGTCCTCCAGGGCGACAATGTAGTTGTTTACCGTGTAGAGCGTCAGCTCCCGGGGGGCGCTGCCCAGGGTGCGGCAAAACCGCTGGTTGAGATTCAGCCGTTTGATCCCCTCCGGCGTCTCCACCGCCACCTTGCGGATGGTGATGCTGCCCGGGATGCGCACCCATTCCCGGGTCAGGGTGGCCGTTCCGTGCAGCCGATCCCGCGCACCGGAGAGCATGTTGGCGGCGTGGGCCGCCTCCCGCCGCCCGGCGGAAAAGACGCTGGTGGCGAGGTAGATTACCACCCAGCCGCAGATAGTGCTGATGCCGATGACCCAGCGCTCCATCTCCCGGGCGTTGCGGGTGTTTGTCCTCACGCACAGCACAATACAGGCCGCCAGCGCCAGCGCGCTGAAGGCCAGCAGCAGAATGCCCCAGAGCTTGTTTTGTTTTCTCATGCGCCGGAGCTGATCCCGGCTGTACAATTCCATGATATTCATACCGCCATTATAGCACGTTTTCCGCCGGGGACAAGCACAATACACAATTTTTTGACGTTGGTTTTTTCTGTTTTGGGCAGGTTGACATTCTTTGCCCGGGTGGAGTAGTATAGGGTTAAAAGGAGGTGCTCCTGTGAAAAAACGTGTGATCCGTATGCTTGCGCTGCTTTTGAGCCTGCTGCTGTTGACCGCCTGCGGCTCGCCGGGGGCCGCTTCTGTGTCGGCGTCCGGCTCCGGTGTCGGGGCCGAAGCAAGCTCCGCCCCTGCCCCGGAAGCTGAACCGGAGGCGGCGCGGGACAGAACCGGAACCTATTCCCTCAGCGCCGGGGGCGAGGCCATCCTGGACGACCCGGGCTGTGCCGGTGCCGTGGAGAGCGAGGACAACAGCCGGGTTTTTTATGAGATTTTTGTCGGCTCCTTCTCCGACTCCGACGGGGACGGCGTGGGAGATCTGCGGGGCGTCCTGAATCGGCTGGACTATCTGAACGACGGCGATCCCGCCTCTGGAGTGAGCCTCGGGGTGGAGGGCATCTGGCTGTCCCCCATTTTTGCCTCGGGCTCCTACCATAAATACGATGTGAACGACTACTACGCCATCGACCCGGAGTTCGGCACCATGGACGATCTGGCAGAGCTGGTGGAGCAGTGCCATCAGCGGGGAATCAAGGTGATTCTGGATCTGCCCATCAACCACACCGGGGCGCTGAATGCCTGGTTCAGCGCCTTCAAGACGGCCCACCGCAGCGGGGACGCCAGCGACCCCTACTACGACTTTTACTGCTGGTATGGCCCGGAGGATACCGCCCCGGCGGGGCGCACCTTCAAGCCCATCGGCGCAACGGAGGACTACTACGAGTGCAATTTCTCCCCCGATATGCCGGAGCTGAATTTCGACAACCCGGACGTGCGGCAGGCGGTGCTGGATGTGGCCCGATATTATCTGGAGCTGGGGGTGGACGGCTTCCGGTTCGACGCGGCCAAATATATCTATTTCGGGGACAATGACCGGAGCGCCGATTTTTGGACGTGGTACATCTGGGAGCTGAAGACCATCCGGACCGAGATCTACACCGTGGCGGAGGTCTGGGACAGCGATGCCATCACCGACCTCTACTATCCGGCCCTGAACTGCTTTGACTTCACCACCGCCCAGACCGACGGACTGATCGCCTCCACCGCCAAGCGGGGAGACGTGAACGTTTACACCGGCTA
>JAFVAS010000093.1 GCA_017480395.1 Oscillospiraceae bacterium
CCCTTTTCCGCCCTGGACGCCACCCTGCGGTGGGAGATGGAGCAGGTGGTGCGCGCCACCATCGCCGACTTTTCCGGCACCACGATTCTGGTCACCCACAACCGGGACGAGGTGTATCGGCTGAGTGACAAGGTGGCGGTCTACAACCGGGGGAGCCTGGATGTGGTGGATGAGAAGTGGGCCCTCTTTGCCGACCCGAAAACCGCTGTCTCCGCCCGGCTGACCGGCTGTAAAAATCTCTCCCCGGCCCACCGGGAGGGGAAACGGATCGTCGCCGAGCGCTGGGGGATTTCCTTCCCGGCCCGGGACGGGGCGGACTGGCCCTGGGTCGGTATCCGCGCCCACCGGTTCCGGCTCTGCGAGGCGGATACCCCCGAGTGCTATCCCTATGTGGTGGTCAACCGGATCGAGGACACCTTCTCCTTTATCCTGCAGATCCGGCTGGGAGACGATCCCACGGCGGAGCCGCTGCGCTGGGAGGTGGACAAGTCCCAGCGTCTGACCATTCCGGACACCGGCTATGTCACCGTCCCGGAGCAGGAGATTCTGCTGCTGCAGGGAGAAAAAGGATAAATGGAAATCCCTCTGGCAAATTGCTTTGCCAGAGGGATTCTTGCGTCAATATGTCATGGAGACAGGTGGGGGAGCGGTTACGCCCGCTCCAGCTCGGTCAGATCCACATAGTGATCCACATCGGTGGTGACGTGATAGACGGCGCTCTTGTAGCCCTCGGCGGTGATCTCCACGGTGAAGGGCTTGCCGATGGGCAGATCCTCGAACTCGTAGTCGCCGGCCCAGTTGGTGTCCATCTCATAGACGGTGCCGCACTCCTCGCAGGTGATTTTGACGTGGGCGCCGATGATGACGTCGTCCTCCTCCTTGTCGATCACGGTGCCGGCCAGGAACCGGGAGGGGATGTTCAGATGGATAACGCTGGTGGAGCCGGGGGTTCCGGGCTCGCCGGGCAGGGGGGTGACCCTGTTGGCGGCAATGACCTTGTTGATGGTGCTGTCGGGATCGTCCAGATCGCCGAAGACCAGGGCCTGGTTGGGACAGGCCTCAACGCAGCGGGGCTCCTTGCCGGGATAGTCCGGGTCGTCCAGCAGGTGGGCGCACATGGTGCACTTCTGGGGAATCTGCAGCTCCTCGTTCCAGTAGACGGCGTGGATGGGGCAGTTCTCCACGATCTGCTTCTGGCCCTTGGCCTTGACGGGGTCGATGATGACGATGCCGTCCTCGCGGCGATAGACCGCGCCCTCCGGCGCGCCCTTGGCGCAGGTGGGGTTGGTGCAATGGTTGCAGGGGGTGGGGACGGTGGCGGTTTTGATGCGCCGCTCGTTGTCGCCCCGCTCCCACTCGCGGATGTCCATCCAGAACTGACCCATGTGGGGCTGGGCGGCGGAGACGGTGGTGTCCCAGCCGCAGTGCTCGTCCTTGCAGGCCATGAAGCAGGCGTAGCAGGCCATACAGCGGGCGGAGTTGATGGCAATACCGTATCTCATCTTACATTGCCTCCTTTTCACAGAACAGCCAGTCGGCCTCGGCGGAAGTCTTGGTCACGCGGAAGGTGTTCTGGGCGTCCACCGCATCCAGAATATGCTCGAAGCCCTGGCCGGGATTGGGATCGGCTTCGGCCAGCTCGATGTCGATGTTGGTGGAGTTGGGCACCATTGCGGGGATATAGTCGCCCATCAGACGGCCCGGGGTCAGCAGGTTGACGCAGCCGCCCTTGTCCACGCTCATGACCTCGCCGTACTTCACCGGGTTGTAGATGCCGGAGGAGGTGTAGGCGTGAATGGTCTCGGGCATGACGCGGCGGGTGACGTGGGCCACGCAGAGCACGGCGCCGCGGCCGTTGAAGAGCTTCACCACGTCGCCCTCCTTGATGCCCTTCTTCTCGGCGGTGACCGGGTTGATGCGGCAGATCAGGTAGGGGTTGCCGTTGATGAGCTTGCGGTTCTGGGGGATCTCCCACAGCCAGGTGGCGTGCTGCTGATAGTGGGTGTGATAGTCGAAGCGGGGGTGGGGGGAGATCATCTGGTAGGGGAATTTGTCCGCGGACATGGATTTGTGGCCCTCCCAGGAGTCCTTGTACTGGGCGATGGGGGTGCGGATCTCGTCGTCCGGCTCCCAATAGAGCAGGGACTCGGAGACGAACTCGAACTTGCCGGACAGGGTGCCCAGCATGCCCTCCTCCTGGAAGATCTTGTGGTTCGGGGTGTTGCAGGGCTCCTCCTTGGCGAACCACTGGAAGCCGGGATACTCGTCCCACTTCTCGATCAGGCCGGTCTTGGGATCCTTATTCTCCTCCTTGTAGGAGACGGGCGGGATGTAGTAGCCCTTCTCCTTAAAGGCCTCCCAGGTCATGTGCTTGGGCAGGTCGGAGAACTGATAGAAGCGCTTGACCCAGCCCTCCTCGTCCCGGCCCTCGGTGAATTCCTCACCCCAGCCGAGGCGGGCGGCGACCTGCGAGAAGATCCAGAAGTCGGAGCGGCTGTCCCACAGGGGCTCAATGGCCTTGTCCTGATAGACGATGACCTGCCAGGAGTTGCCGGTCTGGGAGTGAGAGCAGTAGCCGCCGTTGCCGGAGTTGCCGACCTCGCCGATGTCCACCCGCTCCAGGTTGGTGCAGGCGGGGAGGATGACGTCGGCCATACGGCCCTCGGGGTTAAGGTGGATGTCCTGGTTGACCACGAACTCCAGCTTGGGGGATTTGTACATCTTGACCCACTTGTTGGTGTCCAGCATGGTGCCCATGAAGGAGCCGCCATAGCGCCAGAACATATGCACCTCGCTGCAGCCGGGCATGGGGTAGACGTGACGGGTGAACTCAAAGTCCAGACCGCCGCCGCAGAAGCCCTCGCCCAGCCACTCGTAGTGGCCGTCCAGCACCGCGTCGGGCAGGTTGGTGCGGTAGAGCACCTGCTGCACCTCGTTGACGGCGGGGTGATCGGCGATGGGGGCGTTGGCGATGGAGGACAGGGGATCGGAGTAGCCGCCGAACCAGAAGTTGTAGTTCATGGGGCCGCCGCAGGTGCCGGTCCACATGTTCTGGCCAGGCTTGCCCATGCCCTGCATGGCCAGCAGGCAGACGATCAGACGGGCGAAGTCGGTGCCGCCGGTGGTGCGGCAGACGCCGCCGAAGCCGCCGCGCATGCCGGAGCCTGCCATGGTCTTGGTGCTGGCCCAGCGGCGGGCGATGGCCTTGATGTCACAGGCCTTGACGCCCGTCAGCTCCTCGGCCCACTTGGGGGTCTTGGGGGTGGCGTCGGGGCCGAGGCCCAGGATGTGGTCCCGCCACTCGTCAAAGCGGTGGCCGTGCTTGGCGATGTATTCCTTGTCGTAGGTGTCCTCGGTGATCCAGACGTAGGCGATGGCCTCGCACAGGGCGGCGTCGGTGCCCATCCGGGGGCCGATCCACTTATCCGCCTGCTTGACGGAGGAGAAGTTGTTGAAGGGGTAGATGTAGATGAACTGCACCCCCGCCTCCTTCAGGCACCAGCGCCACAGGGTGGTCTCCTGGGCGGAGTAGCCGCCGCGGGTGGTGTCCGGGTCGTGGGACCACATGATCATGGTCTCGGTGTTCTTCATGGCGTCGTTGAGCATATCAAAGGGCTCCGGCCCGCCGAGACGCCAGTAGTAGCCGTAGGTGTGGGGGGTGCCCCAGTGGAAGCCCTCCCAGGAGTCGGGGTTATCCGCGATGCGGGTATAGCCCAGCATGGAGAAGAAGCGCTTGAACAGGGAGATCTTGTAGCCGCACAGGCCCCAGGAGTGGTGGGAGGAGGTGATGGCGGTGACGGCCTCCTTGCCATAGGTCTCCTGAATCCGCTTGGTCTCCCGGGCGACCAGGCCCAGCGCCTCGTCCCAGGAGGCGCGGCGGTAGCCGGACTTGCCCCGGTTCTCGGTGTTGCGGTTCTGACCGTCGGGGGTCTCCACAAAGTCCTCCCGGATCATGGGATACTTGATGCGGTCATAGGAGTAGGTGCGGTCCTTCTCGGTAAAGCCCAGCAGGGAGAGGGTGGTCTTGCGCTGGGGGGTATACTCCTTGCCGTGGGCCTTGATGACCCAGCCGGGGGCGTCGTCGTCGGTGAGGACGATGGGCCGGACCCGGCGGATGACGCCGTCCACGGTGTGGATGGTCAGGGGGCCGCCCACGCAGACGGAATGGGTGATTCTCTCTTTTGCCATGTTGCTGCCTCCTTACTTCACTTCGACCATCGCCCGGGCGTAGTCGGACCGGGGATCGATCTCCACCATGTTGCCGACGAACTTGCCGTCCTTCCACTCGAAGCAGCGCATGTCAAAGACTTCGACAACGGGAATCCAGTAGATCTTGCCGTCCGGCCCCTGATACTTGGCACCGGCGTGGAACTGGTGCAGCACCATGGGGTTGCCGTCCTTGTCCTTGGCGGCGCTGGCGTAGTTGTCGTTGGTGTAGGCGTTGACGACGCCGTACTTCTCGAAGCGGCGGGGGCCGACGTTGGTCCAGCATCCGCTGTCAGAGATGCCCTGCTCGATGGCGGAGATCACGTCCCGGGTGGGCATACCATAGCCCTCAAAGCCCTCGTACCAGACGCGGAACGCGCACAGCAGCTCGCTGGGACATGCCTTTGCCAGCTCTGCAGAGCGCGCGGCGATCTCGTCCGTGGTGAGGGTCTGGACGCCCTGGGGGGTGCGAATCGTCACCTTCATGTTTCATCCTCCTTATGATCAATTTGGTTGTGCGAACAGATGGAATGGGATGGGGTCACCTGGATAGGGGGCCGGAGGTCTCTCCGGTCATGAAGTCCACGTCGTCCACCGGCAGCGCGCCGATGGAGTACAGAAAGGCCAGGATGCCGTTCTCCGCGGCCTGCATGACCCCCATGATGTCCAGCTTTTTGTCGTATTCGATCTCAAAGAGCTGGTCGGCCAGATTGGCCAGGTTTTTCACCACCGCGCGGCACTCGGTGTTGTTGGGCAGGCGTTTGGCCCGGCCCTCCTCCGCGCCGATGGGGTGGATGTAGCACAGAAAATCCCCCTGCAATACCGCGTAGAGGATCTCCGCGCCGGAGAGGATGGCGACCATATTGCCCGCCTTCAGACTTGACAGCAGCTTGTCCCCGTCCTTTCCCAAGGGGGCGATGCTGATCTCATCCTCCCGCCGGTCTGTGTCCTGCGCCATGGGCCTCGCCTCCATTTCAGAAAACTCCATTCTTAAATCACATCATAAACCCTGGAATCGTTCCAAGGTCAAGGACTTTTTGCAAAATAATTTTTTGTGAAATATTTTCAGTTTTCCCAGCTCTAAATTGGGGAAAATAATTTGATTTTCACAAAATGAGCCGCTATAATAAACTGAACGGACTTGCGGCACGGGCCCGGAAGCAGGGGCCTGTTTTTTGACGCGAAGACACGAAGTAACGCGGAAAGGAGCATTTCCATGGCGGACAAGTTCACACCGGAAGAGCAGAATATCGTCTCCTTCAGCTTGATGGGCCCGGAGAGCGGAGGCCCCTGCCTGGTGGACAGCAACCGGGGGCGCATCACCCGCATCCGCCCCTATTTTTATGATAAAGAGTACACCGACGAGCACTGTCACCCCTGGACCATTGAGGCCCGAGGGCAGACCTTTGTGCCCCCCGACCGGGTGACCATCACCCCCCTGGGTCTGGGGTACAAGAGCCGGGTCTATTCCCCCAACCGGGTCAAATATCCCCTCAAGCGGGTGGACTGGGACCCCAAGGGGGAGCGCAACCCCCAGAACCGGGGCAAGAGCAAGTATGTCCGCATCTCCTGGGACGAGGCCGCCCAGATCTGCGCCGACGAGCTGCGCCGGATGCGGGACACCTACGGCCCGGAGGCCGTGCTGTGCGAGAGCGACATGCACGGCGAGGGCAAGCGCGTCGCCCCCAGCCACGGCTGTCCCAACCGGCTGCTGGCCCTGATGGGGGGCTACACCCTCCAGATGCGGAACATGGACTCCTGGGAGGGCTGGTACTGGGGCGCCAAGCACGTCTGGGGCATGGAGCCGGTGGGGGAGATGGCCCCCAACGCCAACCTCTATCCTGACATCGCCAAGCACAGCGATATGCTGCTCTTCTGGGGCTGTGACCCGGAGACCACGCCCCTGGGCGTGGTGAGCCATATGCCCTCCCGGCTGTGCTACTGGTTCACCGACCTGGGGATCGAGAGCGTCTACATCTGTCCCGACCTGAACTATGGCGCGGCGGTGCATGCGGACAAGTGGATTCCCATCCTGCCCAACACCGACGCCGCCCTCCAGCTGGCCATCGCCTACATCTGGATCACCGAGGAGCGCTACGACAAGGACTATATCGCCACCCACGCCCACGGCTTTGACCGCTTTGTGGACTATGTGCTGGGCAAGGAGGACGGCGTGCCCAAGACCCCGAAGTGGGCCAGCGAGAAGTGCGGCGTCAAGCCCTGGACGATCAAGGCCCTGGCCCGCCACTGGGCGGACAAGACCACCTCCATCCTCCATGGCAACGGCGGCTGCTATATCCGCGGCCCCTACGCCACCGAGCCCGCCCGGCTGGAGGTCATGCTTTTGGGCATGCAGGGCCTGGGCCGACCCGGCGTCCACCAGGGCAAAATGATCGAGTGGAACATGTGGGTGCGGGACTTCCCGGTGCCCTATCAGGGGGACTTTGCCCCCAAAGTGCCCCAGATCTGCGACTGCCTGCGGGCGGTGGACGGCGATCTGCCCGACGACATCGATATGCGCCGCTACGACCTGAACGACTACCAGAAGGAGAAGGCCCCGGAGCTCATCGAGCTGTTCCAGAAGCTGCCCGCCCCCAAGCAGTTTATTCCCCGGTGCATGGTGCACCGCGCCATTGTGGAGGGGGAGGCGGAGTGGTACGGCCTGCATTGCTTCTCCTCCAGCCAGCAGCCGGACAAAAACGGCAACCGCAAGCCCACCAACATCTATCAGTTCGATAAAATCGTCTATCCCCGCCCGGGTCTGAGCCGGGTGCACATGATCTGGACGGACTCCCCCTGCAACGTCACCTGCTGGAACAACGGCAACCTCTTCACCGAGGCCTACCGGGATCCCTCCATCGAGACGGTGATCGCCCAGCACCCCTGGCTGGAGAACGACTGCTATTTTGCCGATCTGATCCTCCCCGTGGCCACCAAGCACGAGATGAGCGACCTGTGCAACGACCTCAGCTCCGGCGTCTATCAGTCGGTCTATATGACCGGCCCCTGCTGCCCGCCGGTGGGGGAGTCGCTGACCGACTTTGACGTCTGCGTCAAGGTGGCGGAGAAGCTGGGGCCGGAGTATGTCCGGGCCTACACCGGAAACGGCCTGACCGAGGCGGACCGGGTGCGGTTCTTCTACGCCGCCTCCGGCTGCGAGGACTTTATGACCTGGGAGGAGTTCCGGAAGCGGAAAATCTATGTGGTGCCCTGCAAGCCCAACGCGCAGGAGCTGCCCGCCGGCCTCTTCGAGTTCTACACCGACCCGGACAACCACCCCCTGAGCACCCCCACCGGCAAGCTGGAGTACTGCTCCACCGACATTGAAAAATACATGCCCGACGACCCGGAGCGGCCCCCGGTGCCCCATTGGATCGAGAAGAGCGAGAGCCACGACGAGCGCCTGAGCTCCGAGCGGGCCAGGAAATATCCGCTGCTGTGTATGTCCAACCACGGCCGGTGGCGGATGCACGCCCAATGCGACGACATCATCTGGAACCGCGAGGTGGAGACGATGAAGATCCGGGCCTGGGACGGGTACCAGTACGAGCCCATGTGGATCAATCCGGCCACCGCCGCCGAGCGGGGGATCCGGCACCGGGACATTGTGAAGATCTTCAACGAGCGGGGCATCGTCCTCTGCGCCGCCTACGTCACCGAGCGGCTGATCCCCGGGGTGGTCTATGTGGATCACGGCGCGCGCCTTGACCCCATTATCCCCGGCTGGCTGGATCGGGGCGGCTGCATCAACTCCATCACGCCCACCTCCATGACCTCCAAAAATTCCACCGGCATGGCGGTCTCCGGTTTCCTGGTGGAGTGCCAGAAGGTCACCCAGGAGGAGTATGCGGAGTGGTCCACCACCTATGCCGAGGCCTGGAACCGCCCCCTGGATCATGACGCCGGGGTCTGTCTGGCGGGCTGGCTCACCGATCCGGCCATGGACGAGGATCCCACCGACGGCGTGCGCTGTCTGCACGACAAGGCGGGCGTTCCCCTGGGTTCCCGGGAGCCCCATGTGCCCGACAAATTTGCAAAGGAGGCGTGAGGCATGTCCAAGGTATTTGTCATCGATGTGGCCCGGTGCTCCGGCTGCCACAACTGTCAGCTCTCCTGCAAGGACGAGCATTGCGAAAACGACTGGCGGCCCTACGCCGCGCCCCAGCCGCCCACCGGCCAGTTCTGGTGCAGGGTGACCGATCATCCCCGGGGCACAATCCCCAAGGTGAAGATCCACTATATCCCCGTCCTATGTAACCATTGTGCCGACGCCCCCTGTCTGCGGGCGGCCGAAAACGGTGCGGTCTACCGCCGCGCCGACGGTCTGGTGGTCATCGATCCGGAAAAGGCCGCCGGACAAAAGCAGCTTGCCGAGGCATGTCCCTATGGGGCCATCTTCTGGAATGAGGAGCTGAACCTGCCCCAGAAGTGCACCGGCTGCGCCCATCTGCTGGATCACGGGGCCAAGGTGCCCCGGTGTGTGGAGGCATGTCCCACCGACGCCATGCGCTTCGGGGAGGAGGCGGAGCTGGCCGACCTGCTCCGGGACGCCGTCGTCCTCCACCGGGAGTATGGGACGAGTCCCCGGGTCTACTACCGCAACATCCCCGGCTGCTTCCTGGGCGGTCTGGTCTATGACCCCGTGGAGGAGGAGGTCATCATCGGCGCGACGGTGACGCTGACTCTGGCGGACGGAACCCGGCAGATCACCCAAACCGACGCCTTCGGCGACTTCTGGTTCAGGGATTTGCCGGAGACCACCGCCGCCGTCACCATCGAGGCGGAGGGGTTTGCCCCCAAAACCTTCTTCGATCTCCAGACCGCCGGGTGCCCCAACCTGGGCGACGTGCCGCTGGAGCGGGCATAAGATCAACCAATCAGGAGTTAATTTTCACCAATGAAGGAAAAGCAATTACCGAGACGAATCATCCAATACATCTGCGGTCTGGTGTGTATGGCCATCGGCCTGGTGCTGCTCAAGCGCACCGTCTGGGGCGTTTCCCCCATCACCGCCGTCCCCGACGCGGTGGCGAACATCACGCCCCTGACCCTGGGCAACGCCACCATCCTGCTGCATCTGCTCTGCGTGGTGCTGCAAATCGTCGTTCAGCGCCGGGTGACCCTCAAGAGCGTGCTGACCATGTGCGTGGGCGTCCCCTTTGGCTATCTGGTGGACTTTTTCATGTGGCTGTGGAACCCCACCCTGAACCTGTGGCAGAAGTGCATTGCCCTGGTGCTGGGCATCGCGATTCAGGGCTTTGGCGTCGCCCTCATCAGCGGGTGTGACCTGATGCTGCCCGCCCCGGACGAGCTGAACAACGTCATCGCCCGAACCTATGACAAAAAGCTCTCCAATGTCAAGATGATCGCCGACGCCATCTATGTCGTCACCGCCATCGTGATCAACCTGATCTTCCAGCACTCCCTGGCCAGCGTGGGCATCAGCTCCATCGCCTCGGTGCTGCTGACCGGGCGCTTCATCGGCCTGACCCTGAAGCTGTTCCCCAGGATCAAAATGGAGCCGTTTTTTAACGCGAACGCGGCCCCAAAAGAATCGGCCTGAATCGAAAAACACCTCTGCACACGGCAGAGGTGTTTTTCTTATCCTGTTTTTATTCAATCGGAATCCAAACCTCAAAATATCCGGTCTGGGCGCCGTCCTCCAGGACGGAACAGAGCAGATTGCCATAGGCGTTGTCGCAGACCTGATAGCCATTCTCGGCGGCAAAATCCATGAGGAATTGCAGGTGGATGGGAGAGAAGGCGTCCTTTCCCGCACTTTTGAAGATGGAGTGGACGCAACGCCGGGGGGGAAGATAGGTCACCGGCGGCTGCACCAGCACCGGGAATTCCCGGGCGTATTTGGTAGAAAGGCACATCCCCCAGGAGAAGTTTCCCGCCCCGTCCTGGCCGGGCAGATCGTTCAGGCGGATCTCAAAGCAGCGCCGTGCAAAGGGCATATACCGCAGCCAGGCCTGGCTCAGGCCGGTCAGCGCCGGATCGTCGTCATAGGCAAAATTGTGGCGGTTCATATAGCAGATGACGGGATGACTCATCACCACGTCGCACTTGCCCAGCTCCTCCCGGGCCCGCTTCATGTCCCGCTGGTGTACGCGCATCTGCCTGAGCAGCAGCTGCTGCCGCCGGATGGACTTTTCCAGCTCCTCCGCCTTGTCCTCCATCCGCTGGGACAGGGCGTCATAGTCATCGCCGGAGACGATATGGGCGATCTCCTCCATGCCGAAGTCGAAGTTCTTGAACCAGAGGCACTCGATCAGGGTGCTGATGTCCCAGGCTTCATAGTAGCGGTAGTTGTTCTGGGCGTCCTTGTAGGGGTGCACCACGCCCTTTTTCTCGTAGTAGCGCAGCAGGTCGGCGGAGATGCCCAGCATCCGGGCCACGTCTCCGATGCGGTATCTCATGGGAACGACCTCCTCTCTGCGTGGGCGCGGTTTGATCTGGTATCCACTATTATAACAGGCCGCCAAGCTTTTGCAAGAAACTTTTCTTCCCATGCCGCCCCTTGTCATTCCGGTGGATTTCGTGTATGATAATGGTAAGAATCCAGATGGGGAAGGGGGCATATACGGTGACGCTGTCGCAGGTGGAGTATTTTCTGACCGTTGCCCGGGAGCTGAGCTTCTCCCGCGCCGCTGAGGCCCTCTACGTCTCCCAGCCGGCGGTGAGCCGTCAGGTGGCCCAGCTGGAGCGGGAGCTGGGGGTCGCCCTCTTTGAGCGCACCAGCCAGGGGATTCGCCTCACCCCGGCGGGCCGGGAGTTCCAGACCTTCTTTCGGGACACCCGCCACGCCTTTCAGGAGCTGTTGGGGAAGGTGCGCAGCAGCGGCGATACCGTCCGGGGCACCGTCAACATCGGCTGTTCCGAGGGCTGGGATCTCTCCGAGTTCTTTCCCCAGCTCTCCGCCTCCCTGGCCGAGAGCTATCCCAACCTGACCCTGAATCTGTCCGGCTATAACCACGATCAGATCCTCCACGCCCTGGAGCGGGAGGAGGTCAATCTGGTCATCACCAACGAGAGCCTGCTCCACGGCCATGAGCGGCTGTCCTCCGTCCGGTTGACCCAGCGCCGGGGCATCCTGCTCTTTTCCGCCCAGCATC
>JAFVAS010000094.1 GCA_017480395.1 Oscillospiraceae bacterium
GAAGCCGCCAAAGGTGGCCGTGCGGAATTTCAGAACCGTTTCAGCCATAAGAAACTGCCTCCTGTGGGTTTTCTTGTCGGTATTGTACCATATTCCCCAGGGGTAGACAAGACAGCGCGGAAAAAAATCCGCCGCCCGAGGGGCGGCGGAAGAAAAGGTATGGGATCAGACCTCGAACATCAGGTCGCCGTAGGTGGGCACCGGCCAGTAGTCCTTGTCCACCAGCAGCTCCAGCTCGTCGATGGCGCAGCGCAGCTCCGCCATGGCGGGGACGACCTGGTCGTGGAAGGCGTGGGCCATCTGCACAGTGTTCTCCAGGGCGTTGGTGCGGGCGGTGACGTCCTGCAGGGCGTCGGTGGCGTTGCTGGCGCGGGTGAGCAGGGCGGAGACCCGGTTCAGCAGACGGGTCTGGACGCTGACGTCGGCCTCCGGGCAGGCGGAGCGGACGGAGGCGATGGAGGAGGCCAGCTCGGTGGTGTAGCGGATGACGGCGGGGATGTAGTGCTTGGGCACCATGTGGAGCATGGTCTGGGCCTCGATATTGATCTTCTTGGCGTAGCCCTCGTGGAGGATCTCGTAGCGGGACTCCAGCTCCACCTTGGAGAAAATGTTGAACTTTCCGAAGAGGGCGATGGTGGAGTCGGCGATGAGGGCGGGGATGGCGTCCACCATGGAGGGGATGTTGGGCAGGCCCCGGCGGGCGGCCTCCTCCACCCAGGCGTCGGAGTAGCCGTCGCCGTTGAAGACGATGCGCTGGTGGTCGGTCATCAGCTGCTTGATGAGGGCCTTGCAGGCGCGCTCAAAGTCCTCGGCCCCCTCCAGGACGTCGGCGGCATCGCTGAAGGCCTCCGCCACAATGGCGTTCAGGGTGGTGTTGGCGGCGGCGATGGAGTCGGAGGAGCCCACCATGCGGAACTCGAACTTGTTGCCGGTGAAGGCGAAGGGGGAGGTGCGGTTGCGGTCGGTGGCGTCCCGCATCAGCACCGGAACGGTGGAGACGCCGGAGTCCAGGGCGTTGTGGCCCGCGCCGTACTCCTCGGTGCCGTTGACGATGTTGTGCACCATCTCGTCCAGCTGATCGCCCAGGAAGATGGAGATGATGGCGGGGGGCGCCTCCTGCGCGCCGAGGCGGAGGTCGTTGCCCACGTTGCTGGCGCTCTGGCGCAGCAGGGCGGCGTGGACATCCACCGCCTTGAGGATGCAGGCCAGCACCAGCTGGAACTGCAGGTTGCTCTTGGGATCGTCGCCGGGCTCCATCAAATTCTCGCCGGTGTCGGTGGAGATGGACCAGTTGTTGTGCTTGCCGGAGCCGTTGACGCCGGCATAGGGCTTCTCGTGGAGCAGGCAGACCAGGCCATGGCGGGTGGCGACCCGCTTCATGGTCTCCATGGTGAGCTGGTTCTGATCGACGGCCACGTTGCACACGCTGAAGATGGGGGCCATCTCGTGCTGGGCGGGGGCGACCTCGTTGTGCTGGGTGGTGGCGGTGATGCCCAGCTTCCACAGCTCGTTGTTCAGATCCTTCATGAACGCGCCGACCCGCTCCCGGATGACGCCGAAGTACTGGTCGTCCAGCTCCTGCCCCTTGGGGGCGGGGGCACCGAAGAGGGTGCGCCCACAGTAGATCAGATCGCGGCGGGTGAGGTACTTGTTGCGGTCCACCAGGAAATACTCCTGCTCCGGCCCCACGTTGGGATAGACCCGCCGGGCGGTGGTGTTGCCGAAGAGCCGCAGGATGCGCAGGGACTGCTCGCTGATGGCCTCCATGCTGCGCAGCAGGGGCAGCTTGGTGTCCAGCGCCTCGCCGGAATAGGAGACGAAGATGGTGGGGATGCAGAGGACGTTGCCGGCGGACATCTCCTTGACAAAGGCGGGGGAGGTGATGTCCCAGGCGGTGTAGCCCCGGGCATAGGCGGTGGCACGCAGGCCGCCGGAGGGGAAGGAGGAGGCGTCCGGCTCGCCCATGATGAGCTGCTTTCCGGTCAGCTGGAGCAGCGTCTTGCCGTTGACGGGCAGGGTGATGAAGCTGTCGTGCTTTTCGGCGGTGGTGCCGGTCAGGGGCTGGAACCAATGGGTATAATGGGTGGCGCCCTTCTCCACGGCCCAGTCCTTCATCTCGTTGGCCACGATGTCGGCGGTGGTCATACTGATCTGGCCGCCGTGGGCCATCACGTCCATCACCTCGGCAAAGACCTTTTTGGGCAGCCGCTCCCGCATGACGGACTCGTTAAAGACATTGGAGCCAAAAATCTCGGTAATATTCATTCAAACACCCTTTCCTGCGCTGTGCTGAGCATGAAAAGGGGAGACGGCGGGGCGTCAAAGGCGATTCCCGATGTCTCCACTCCTCTCGATCTCCGCGCGGCGTCGCCGCGCATCACGTTCCAAGAAAAAGGATACAACAAAACACCGCGCTTTGCAAGAGCGAATTGCGGAAAATAGAGTCCTCCTATCCGGGGACACAAAATCCGGGGGTTTCCCTTGACAGAGGCGGTAGATGCGGTGTACTATTTGAATATTAAGCGCCGCCCTCCTGCATTTTGCCGGATGGGGCGCGGACAGAAGCCACCACGCCCCGCCGGGGCGTTTGACCAGAAAGGAGTTTTGATTTTGGCAAAGATCAACGCAAATTATCAGAAGCTGCCGGGCAGCTATCTGTTCTCCGAGATCGCCCGCCGCACCGCGGCCTATTCCGCCGCCCACCCCGAGGCTAAGCTCATCAAAATGGGCATCGGCGACGTGACCCGTCCCCTGGTGCCCGCCGTCATCGCCGCCATGCACGAGGCGGTGGAGGAGATGGCCCACGCCGAGACCTTTAAGGGCTATGGCCCGGAGCAGGGCTACGACTTCCTGCGCCACGCCATCGCCGAGCACGACTACCGCGCCCGGGGCATCGACATCGACGAGAGCGAGATTTTTGTCTCCGACGGGGCCAAGAGCGACTGCGGCAACATCGGCGACATTCTGAGCGTGGACAACAGGGTGGCCGTCTGCGACCCGGTATATCCCGTCTATGTGGACACCAACGCCATGGCCGGCCGCGCCGGGGACTATGACGAGGCCGCCCAGGGCTGGAGCAACATCTACTACATGCCCACCACCGCCGAGAACGGCTTTTCCCCCGCGCTGCCCACGGAGAAGGTGGACGTGATCTACCTCTGCTCGCCCAATAACCCCACCGGCACCGTGCTGAATTTTGAGCAGCTCAAGGCCTGGGTGGACTATGCCAACGCCAACGGGTCGCTGATCCTCTTCGACGCCGCCTATGAGCGCTTCATCACCGAGCCCGGCGTGCCCCACTCCATCTTCGAGGTGGAGGGTGCCAAGACCTGCGCCATCGAGTTCCGCTCCTTCTCCAAGACCGCCGGCTTCACCGGTGCCCGCTGCGGCTACACCGTCGTCCCCAAGGCGCTGGAGCGGGAGGGTGCCAGCCTGAACGCCATGTGGAACCGCCGCCAGACCACCAAGTTCAACGGCGCGTCCTACATCATCCAGAAGGGTGCCGCCGCCATCTACACCGAGGAGGGCAACGCCCAGATCGAGGCCACCCTGGACTACTACCGGGCCAACGCCAAGGTCATCAAGGAGGGCCTGGCCGCCTGCGGGCTGGAGGTCTACGGCGCGGTGAACAGCCCCTATGTCTGGTGCAAGACCCCGGAGGGCATGGGCTCCTGGGACTTCTTCACCCTGCTGCTGGAGCAGGCCAACGTCATCACCACCCCCGGCGCGGGCTTTGGCCCCAGCGGGGAGGGGTATATCCGCCTGACCGCCTTCGGCGACGCGGAGGCGACCAGGGAGGCCGTCCAGCGCATTCAGAAGCTGCTGAAGAAATAAGATCACACATACACGAAGAGCGCAGGCGAAACAGTCGCCTGCGCTCTTGTGCGCTTGTTCTCGCCTATGTGTCCTCCAAGCAGGCCGCCGCCAGCAGGAGGATGGAAAGCCGGAGTTTATGCCGCTTCAAAGTCGTGCACGCTCCTTCCGGTGTACTGGATGGCGATGCGGCTCTCCGGGTCGGCGTCGGTGCAGTACAGCACCAGCAGGAACAGCCACTCCAGCGGCTTCATCACGAAGTAGACCAGATCCGCCGCCCATTTGGAGTGGATCAGCTTGGCGACGGGGAAGCCATAGGTGTCGTAGAAGTGCCGCAGATGGCGGTGGAATGTGGGGGTCTTCTCCTCCAGAATCTGCTCAAAGGCGTTGGCCACGCAGAGCTGACGGTTGACGATGACGGCGTGGCCGTGGCGCACTCCCATCCGCTGGGGGCGCACCACCCTCCGGTGGCCTCCGGCGGCCACGGTGCAGAGGTAGTGCTCGTCGTAGTAGAGGTTCTGCGGGGCGACCCGCTGGCTCAGATTCCAGTCGGCGGTCTCGGTAAAGGCCTGGATGGCGGCGCTGGGGGACTGCCCGAACAGGGCGAGCACGGCGACCAGGATTCCCATCAGGGGCGCCGCCGCCACCAGGGCCAGCACCGGCCAGAGGGCGGCTCTGCGCAGCAGTTTCTGCAGCGGCTTCAGCGCCGTTCCCTCCCGGGGCAGGGCCTTGCCCGCGCAGATCACATCCCGGATCGTCCGGGCGGACAGCATCAGCACGCAGGCGGGCAGCAGCAGGGGCAGGACAAAGTCGGTGGAGTTGGCAATCTGCACCGCCCAGAGGATCTGCACCCCGCAGCCCAGATAGATGGCGGAGATAGAAAACACAATGCCCAGGGGCGGCAGCTTCTCCAGCGGAGCATAGGTCAGCAGCAGATAGCCCCCAAACCCCAGCAGGGTCAGCACGATGACGGTGGGGGCGGAGTGGGTGTTGATCGGGGTGTGCACCTGGGCGTTGTAGAGGGTCTCCATCCAGTCCGCGGTGAACTCCACATCGGAGAGGGACATGAAGACGATGGTATAGGGCACCCCCAGCAGCATTGCGGCCAGGTCGAAGTAGCGTCCCTGATTCCGCAGCGCCCCGTTCCGCCAGGGCCGCACCAGCAGGATCAGCTCCGCCGCCGTGATGACCATGGGGTAGAAGACCAGCAGGGCGACGGGGAAGATGGCGATCAGGGCAAAATGCAGGTCGGCCAGCCACCAGGCGAAGTCCGAACCCGACAGAATATGCAGCTCTTGAAAGTTCCAGATGGCGTAGACCAGCCCGGCCGCCGCCCCCATGGCCATGGCGGTCAGCAGGGAGGCGGCGATATAGTGATCCCGATACCAGCGAATGAGTTTCATGTGTTTCCCTCCGTTTCCAGCACAGGATACACCGGATGGCATTGAAAGTCAAGTAAAATTTATTGATTTACAATATCTTAATATTGTTTTTTGAAATGGTTGAAATTTCTGCGCCCTGTGATACAATATTAAAAGCATGATTTTTGGGGAGGGATCGTATGAGCCGAAGGACAAAGGGCATCGCCTGCATCGTCGCATCCGCCTTCTGTTTCTCGCTGATGAATATGTTCGTGCGGCTCTCCGGCGACCTGCCCACCCTACAGACGAGCTTTTTCCGCAACGCCGTGGCGTTGGTGACCGCGCTGGTGCTGCTGCTCCGTGACCGGGAGCGGCCCCGGGTGCAGGGGCGGGACTGGCTCCACCTGCTGCTCCGGGCGGCGGCGGGCACCGTGGGCATTCTGGGCAATTTCTACGCGGTGGATCACCTGGCCCAGTCCGACGCCTCCATGCTGAACAAGATGTCCCCCTTCTGCGTCATCCTCTTCTCCTGGCTGATTCTGAAGGAGAAGCTGACCCATTGGCAGGTGCTGGCGGTGGTGACCGCCTTTGTGGGCAGTCTGTTCGTCGTCAAGCCCACCTTCTCCAACCTGGAGCTGCTGCCCTCCCTGATCGGGCTGGCCGGGGGCATCTGCGCCGGCTTCGCCTATACCCAGGTGCGCATTCTCGGCCTGCGGGGGGTGCACAGCACGGTGATCGTCGCCTTTTTCTCCGCCTTTTCCTGCCTGGTGGTGCTGCCGGGGATGATCCTGGGCTTTGTGCCCATGACCCTGGGACAGCTGCTCTGCCTGCTGGGGGCGGGGCTGGCCGCCGCCGGGGGGCAGTTTGGCATCACCCTGGCCTACACCTTTGCCGCTGGGCGGGAGGTATCGGTCTACGACTACACCCAGATCATCTTCTCCACCGTCATCGGCTACTTCGTCTTTCAGCAGCTGCCCGACGGCTGGAGCTTTGTGGGCTATGCCCTCATCATCGGGGCGGCGGTCTTTATGTTCCTGTATAACAACGACAAGCTGGCCTTTGCCCGGCCAAAGGAGGACTGACCTTGGATTATTTTGATCTGCACCTGAATCGGGAGGAGCAGCTGGCCATCAGCGCCCTGGGCCTGGCCCATCTGGGGGACGGGGTCTATGAGCTGATGGTGCGCTCCTGGCTCATCGTCCACGGCTACGCGAAGAAGGCCAATCTCCACCGGGAGACGGTGGCCCGGGTGCGGGCCCCCTATCAGGCCGCGGCGATGAAGCGCATTGAGCCGATGCTCACGTCGGAGGAGCTGGCCGTGAGCCACCGGGGCCGCAACGCCCATGTGGGCAACATCCCCAAGAACGCCAGCCGGGGGGAGTACGCCCACGCCACCGCGCTGGAGGCGCTCTTTGGCTGGCTCTATCTCAACGGGAAAAAGGATCGGCTCAACGAGCTGTTTGCATTCATTATGGAGGGGGAAGACGATGCCGCTTGACGCCGTATGCCTGCGCGCCGTGGTGACGGAGCTGGAGGGGCCCCTGGTGGGCGCGCGGGTGGACAAGATCTATCAGCCCACCCGGGACGAGGTGATCCTCGCCCTGCGGGGCCGGGAGGGGAACTGCCGCTGTCTGCTGACCGCCAATCCCGCCCATCCCCGTATCCAGCTGACGGAGACCTTCCGGGACAACCCCGCCACGCCGCCGATGTTCTGTATGCTGCTGCGCAAGCACCTCTCCGGCGCCCGTATCCTCTCGGTCACCCAGCCGCCCATGGAGCGGCTGGTGGATCTGGAGCTGGAGGCGCTGGACGAGCTGGGGGTGCGCTCCACGCGGCATTTGATCCTGGAGGCGATGGGACGCCGCTCCAACCTGATTCTCACCGACGCGGAGGGGCGGATCGTGGACTGCCTGCGCCGGGTGGACGCCGAGATGTCGGAACAGCGCCAGGTGCTGCCCGGTCTGTTCTACCGCCTGCCCC
>JAFVAS010000095.1 GCA_017480395.1 Oscillospiraceae bacterium
ACCCGGACATGGCCGGAATGCTGCTCCAGCTCCCCAACTCGGTCATCATCAGCCCCGACGCCATCAACCGCAGCCTCCAGTCCGCCAACATGATGAACGAGCACTTCCCCGCCATCCCCATCCAGGGCACCGAGGGAAAGGCCCGGGTGGGCGTGGCCACCCGGACGGGCCACTATCACTCCGAGGCGGCCAAGCGGTTCCTGGAGATGGTGGAGGACTTCTACCAGAGCCTGCCCCAGGCATAAGAACACAAGAAGACCCTCCCGGACGCGCCTTCGCGTCGGGAGGGTCTTTTCCTGTCTGCATCGGGATGGGAGGGATGATTCGGGGCGGTCAGCGGCCCCGGTTCGCGGCGATGGCCCGATAGGCCGCCTCCAGCAGGGCCAGGTTCAGCCCCGCGAACACGACCAGGTACAGCGGCATGATCCAGATGCCCACCCGCTGCTGGAGCACCCCGAACACCATGGGCATAAAGGTGCTGCCCAGATAGGCCGAGGCCATCTGCAGCCCGATGACCGGGGCGCTCATCCGCCGCCCGAAGTGCTCCGGGGCCATGTGCTGGATGGAGGGGTAGATGGGCCCCATGCCCGTCCCGGCGATCAGAAAGCCCGCCATCGCCACCCCGGGCCGGGCCGTGGGGACGCACACCAGGGCGATGCCCACCAGCTCCACGGCGAGGCCGATCCGAATCAGCCGCCGGTCCCCCAGCCGGTTGGAGACGAAGCCGGCGATCAGCCGCCCCAGCATCAGCCCCCCAAAAATCAGGCCGCCGCAGGCGGCGATCCGCTCCGGGGCCATGCCGGGCTTGGTTCCGGCGAAATAGCTGGCCGTCCACAGAAAGCAGGTGGCCTCCCCGGAGCAGTAGGCGAAAAAGGCGACCAGCGTCGGCACCACCCCGGGCACGCCCAGGGCGTCCCGGATGCCCGCCGGCTCCTCCCCCGCCGTCTCCTCCGCCGCGCCGCCCTTCCCCACATTCCACAGGGGGAGGGACAGCAGGCAGATCAGCAGAATCCCGGCCTGGATGCAGGCCGTCCAGCGGTAGCCCTGGTTCCAGTGGGCGCGCTGGAGGGCCAGGGCCATGATGTTGGGGCTGATGACCGCCCCCAGGCCGTAGAAGCAGTGGAGGAAGTTCATCACCCGGGAGGAGTAGTGATTGGCCACATAGTGGTTCAGGGAGGCGTCCACCGACCCCGCCCCCAGGCCGTAGGGCACGGCGAAGAGGAACAGCATCCAGTACCGGCTGGCGCAGGAGAAGCCCAGCAGGCCGACAACCGTCAGGGCGATGGAGCAGATGACGATCCATCTCGTCTCAAACCGCTGGATCAGCCGCGGCCCCACCAGGGAGGAGATGATGGTCATAAAGGCGATGGTCATGGACACATAGCCTGCGTAGGAGGACGGCACATCAAACACCGTCTGCATGGTGGGCCAGGCGGAGCCCAGCAGGGAGTCGGGCAGGCCGAGGCTGACGAAGGCCAGATAGATGACGGCCAGGAGCAGAGCTGACATGACAAGACCTCACTTCACGGAACAATTTTCTGCGATGCTTATCATACAGGATTTTTCGCAAAAAGAAAAGAACCCGACGAAATTTTTGCGCAGACCCTTGCAACACCGGGACGGGCCGCCAAAAAAATCCCCCTTTTTTTCAAATTCCCCCTTGACAAACCGCCGGGGCGTGGTATGATGTCATTGTATTAAGCGCTTAATACAGTAATACACAAGGAGGCGAATCGCATGGGCTGGGATTTTGACAGCAGCCGCCCCATCTATGCGCAGCTGGTGGAGATTCTGAAGGGCCGCATCATCTCCGGCCGCTATCTCCCGGGGGAGCGGCTCCCCTCGGTGCGGGAGCTGGCCGGGGAGGCGGGGGTCAACCCCAACACGATGCAGCGGGCCCTGGCCGAGCTGGAGCGCGGCGGGCTGGTCTACACCGAGCGCACCAACGGCCGGTTTGTCACCGACCGGCCGGAGGCGCTGCAGACCCAGCGGCAGACCACCGCCCGGGAGGTCACCCGCCTTTACCTCTCCCAGATGGCCGAGCTGGGCTTCACCCGGGAGGACACGGTGCATCTGATCGAGACATGGAACCACGGAGGAAATAAAGATGAATGAACTGTTTGAATGTCGGGCGCTGACCAAGCGCTACGGCAAGTTTACCGCCCTGGACGGGGTGGATCTGACCATCGGCCGGGGCCGGATCGTGGGCCTGCTGGGCCCCAACGGCAGCGGCAAGACCACGCTGCTGAAGCTGGCCAACGGCCTGCTGACCCCCAGCGCCGGGTCAATACAAATCAACGGCCACACCCCGGGGGTGGAGACCAAGCGGATCGTCTCCTACCTGCCCGACGCCAGCTATCTCCCCGATGATCAGTCGGTACGGCGGCTGATGGGCCTGTTCAGCGACTTCTACGCCGATTTTGAGGTCTCCCGGGCCCGGGAGATGCTGCGGGAGCTGGGGCTGGACGAGGACGCCAGGTTCAAGACCCTCTCCAAGGGCAACCGGGAGAAGGTGCAGCTCATCCTGGCCATGAGCCGCCGGGCCCAGCTCTACCTGCTGGATGAGCCCATCGGGGGCGTTGACCCCGCCGCGCGGGACTACATCCTGCGCACCATCATCGGCAACTACTCGGAGGAGGCCACAGTGGTCATCTCCACCCACCTCATCGCCGACATCGAGCCGGTGCTGGACGACGCCGTCTTCATCCGGGCGGGCCGGATCGTGCTCCACCAGGGCGTGGAGGCGCTGCGGGAGCAGCAGGGCATGAGCGTGGACGCCTATTTTCGGGAGGTATTCAAATGCTGAGAAAGATTTTTCACTACGAGCTCCGGGATCTGGGCCGGAAGTTCGGCCTGCTCTACGGCGTGCTCCTCGGCCTGTGCGCCGTCACCTCGGTCTATACCCTGATTCGGGGCAATGCCGCCGGGGGCGGCGGGATAGCGGACACGGTGTTCATGGTCGTGTTCCTGATCTCCATCGTGGCGATGTGCACCGCCATGGGCATCATCACCCTGTTCCTGCCCCTGGACCGCTACTGCAAGCAGCTCTTCTCCAACCAGGGCTATCTGATCCACACCCTCCCCGTCAAGCCCTGGCAGCAGGTGGCGGGCCGGGGCCTGGCCGCCCTGATCTTTCAGGTGCTCAGCACCCTCGCCATCGTGGTCAGCATCGCGGTGCTGGTGGTGCCGGGCATGATCGGATCGTGGAACGAAATCCGGCAGGACCTGCTGGCGGAGCTGCGCATCCTGTTCTCCGGCACCGTCCATGGTCTGAACCTCCCCTTTCCCGTCTTTCTGGCCCTGGTGGCGCTGGCCGTCCTGATTGTGCTGGTCAACCTCATCCTGATGCTGATGGCCTGCCTCACCCTGGGCCACACCGTGGGGCGGTGCAAGAGCCTGATCACCGCCGTGAGCGTCATCGCCCTGCTGGAGCTGGAGGGCAACCTGTACGGCCTCATCGTGCCCAGCTTCACAATCCTGCCCGCCAACGACGGGGTGTCCTTCCAATACCTCGGCACCTCCCCGGTGCGCGCCGCGCTGGGCATGCTGCTGATCGTCGCCTTCTCCGCCCTCTACTTCTGTGCGGCGGAGTACCTGCTGCGAAAGCACCTGAATCTGAAATAAACGCAAGGAACGCCGGAGCCACCGCTCCGGCGTTCCTCTGTTCACCAACTGAATCATATTCTGGTTTCACCGAATTCCGCCATCCGCAGATGGCGGAACAAAATCA
>JAFVAS010000096.1 GCA_017480395.1 Oscillospiraceae bacterium
TGTCCACCGCAACAAGCTGTTTCCAGTTTATCCGGCATCCCCCGTTTTTCAAGAATCAAAACGGCGCAGAGTGTGCAAAATCGGACACAATTCCGCAAGGTGTGCACGAAATAACTGAGACAGGGGCCGCTGTTGGCGTCAACAGCGGCCCCTGTCTTCTCACTTCTTTTCCTGATATAAAAACCGATACCAATATACCGCCAGCACCCGTCCCATGTCCAGGGGGCTCTCCCTCATGCCTGTCTCCAGCCAGTAGGAGATCACGCCGACGTAGGTCCACGCGGCCATGACCAGCGTCGTGACCTGGGGAATGGAGGGGTCGATGGGATCGTCCCAGAGACGGGTGCTCTCCACCAGCTGGCTGTAAATGACGTGGGTGAAGCGGGGGACAAAGTCCGCCCGCCCTCTGCCGGACATGAACAGCTCCCACCAGACCTTTTGCTCCCGGATATACTCAAAATACGCCTTTTCATATTTTCCAGTAATCAGGTCCTCGCTGGGGCAGTCCCGATACTCGGTGCCCGAGACCTGCACCTGGAGCATGCGGGCCTGAAACCCGGAAAAGAGCTCCTGCTCGATCTGCCCGATCAGGTCATAGATGTCCACATAGTGGGCGTAAAAGGCGGAGCGGGAGACCTCCGCCTTCGCAATGATCTCGGAAACCTTGATTTTGGGAAATTCCTTCTTTTGCAGCAGTTCCGCAAAGGCGGCGCGAATCAACCTGTCAACACGGGTCAGCTTCTTCTCGGGCACGGAAATCTCCATTCTTCTCCCTCCGTTGCGCGTTCCGACGGATTGCCGGGACGCATCTGATTTGAAAAATATTATATCTGTTCGGGCGCGGAAAAGCAAGGAACCCGGGGCCCTATCCGCTCCAAAACAAACAGGAACGCCCATTCTGTGCTTTTTCGGTCAGAACAGTGGAAACTGTGCGAAAACGCACATTCCGGGCCCCTTTGATTCTTGTCAAAAAATCCACCTCAACGCTATACTGGGGCCACAAGAGGAAAGGATGTGCTCTCTATGAAAATCATTGACCTGAGCCAGGCAATCGTGGACGATCTGCCGGTGGATCCCCCGGTCTCCATCGCCCACATCAAGTATGAGGATCACACCGTCGGAGCCGCATCCATGCTGCCCTTCTTCCCGGGGGCGACCCAGGCGGATCTCCCGGACGGCGCCGGGTGGGCGGTGGAGAACCTGACCCTCTCCTCCCATACCGGCACCCACCTGGACGCCCCCTGGCACTACCATCCGACGATGAACGGCGGTGAGCGGGCCATCACCATCGACGAGGTTCCGCTGGAGTGGTGCATGGGTGACGGCGTTGTCTTCGATTTTTCCGACAAGCCGGATGGCTATGTCTGCACGCCGGAGGATTTCCAGCGGTATCTCCACCGGATCGGGTATACCCTGAAGCCCGGAGACATCGTTCTGCTCCACACCAATGCCGAGCAGTATTGGGGCACCCCCGCGTTCCTGGGCCACGGCTGCGGCGTCGGACGGGAGGCCACCCTCTGGCTGGCCGGGCAGGGCATCAAGGTGGTGGGCACTAACGCCTGGAGCTGGGACGCGCCCCTGGGCAGCATCGCGGAAAAATTCGCGGAGACCGGCGACACCTCCCTGATCTGGGAGGGCCACAAGGCGGGAATGGACTGCATCTACTGTCACTATGAAAAGCTGACCAACCTGGACAAGCTCCCGCCCTTTGGGTTCAAATTCATCGGATTGCCCATCAAGATCGCCCGGGCCAGCGCCGGCTGGGCCCGCCCGATCGCCATCCTGGAGGACTGAAACCGCTGCACCCAGCGCTTCAGATAACAAAAGAGCAAAAAGAGTTAAAGAGTAAGGAGAATTCACTATGAGCAAAAAAAGCTTTGCGCGCGGCTATTCCATGATTCTGCACTCGTTCCTCATGTGGCTGTTCTTTATCGCCGCAGCCAGCACCGGACTGAACATTCTCATCCCCGGCTTCGCCGGTAAGAACAACCTGGATTCCAGCGTTCTGTTGTCTGTAAACACGATTGCGGCGCTGATTGCGGTCTTTGCCTCCATCTTCATCGCCCGGATCGTGATGGCCAAGGGCGTCAAGATCGTCACGATCGCATGTCTGCTTCTGGGCGGCGTCGTCGGCGCCATGGGGCTGGGCGTTGTCTCCTCGGTGGTGGGCTTCACCGTGTGCTGCATCGCCGCCCAGGTCGCCTGCAACGGCTACGCCAACTCCGTCACCAACAACCTGATCACCAACTGGTTCCCCCGCACCCGCGGCCGTATCCTCGGCATCACCACCTGCGGCGTCCCCGCCGCTGTGCTGCTGGTCATCCCCCGGCTGGGCAAGATGATGGCCACCGGCGGCTTCAACAAGGCCGTCTTCCTCCTCGGCGGGGCCATGGTGGCCGTCGGCATCCTCTCCATCTTCTGGCTGAAAAATACGCCGGAGGAGTGCGGCCTGTACCCCGACAACAGGGAGTTCACGCCGGAGGAAAGGGCCAATCAGCTCTATGCGTCCCAGTCCGCTGTACAGTGGTCCTGGACCGCCATCCTGAAGAACAGGCAGGCCTGGCTGATCATCATCACCTTCGGTCTGTTCTACATCGCCTGCACCGGCTTCTCCGCCCAGATGGTTCCCTATCTGATGGAGTCCGGCTATGAGGCGCTGGCCGCCCAGGGCATCATGGGCAAGACCGCCCTGTTCGGACTGGCCGGCAGCATCCTCTCCGGCCTGGTGGACAGCAAGTGGGGCACCAAGGTCGCCTGCGTCATCTATGCGATCCTGACCACCGGCGGCTTCCTGATCCTGTTCTTCTCCCACAGCACCCCCGCCATCCTGGTCTGCCTGTGCATCCAGGCCTCGACCATGGGCGCCATCGCCAATCTGCTGCCCTCCATGATCATGCAGTGCTTCGGCCGGGACAGCTTCATCTCCGTCAATCGGGTCATCTTCCCCGGCGTGTTCCTGATCCGCAGCTTCTGCTACAGCATGGTCGCCTGGGGCGTGAACCATCTGGGCGGCTATATCAACACCTACGCCGCCTTTGGCGTCATGTGCGTGCTGGCCACCGTCTTCATGCTTCTGATCAACACCAAGACCGTTCAGGTGGAGCAGAAGTGATTGATTCCTCCTTTCCCCCTCTCACTGGCCGCCGGCGCTCCATGCCGGCGGCCACCGCCTTATGACCCCGCAATCCTCCGCAGGCCACGGCCCGCACAGGCTTGCACCCGATTTTTTACTTCTTTGCGAAAGGAGAACAAAGGAATGTATCACAACCTGTTTTCCGAGGGCAGGATCGGCCGCCTCACCCTGAAAAACCGGCTGGTCATGACCGCCGCCGGATGCGAAATGACCGATCCGAACGGCCGGATCACCGAGGATTATATCGCCTACTATGAGGCCCGGGCAAAGGGCGGCGTCGGCGCCATCATCACGGAGCTTGTCCAGGTCGATCCCGAAACCGGAGTGATGAACGCCAACCAGGTGCAGATATGGAACGACGACTGCATCCCCGGCCTGCGGGCGCTGGCGGATCGAATCCACCAATACGACTGCCGGCTGTTCCTCCAGATGCAGCATCCCGGCAACGTGACCACCCCGGAAAAGCTCAGGGGCAACACCCCGGTGTCGGCCAGCGATGTCTCAAACCTGATCTTCCCCCAGCCTGTGCGACCCATGACCGTCGAGGAGATCCACGCCCTCACCGAGCGGTTTGGGGACGGGGCCCTGCGGGCGCAGCGGGCCGGGGTGGATGGGGTGGAGCTTCACGCCGCCCACTTTTATCTGATCCATCAGTTCCTCTCTCCCTACTTCAACAAAAGAACCGACGAATATGGCGGAAGCCGGGAAAACCGGGCGCGCTTTTTGAAGGAGATCATCGAAAACATCCGAAAAAAATGCGGCGACGATTTTGCGATTCTGGTTCGCATCTCCGTGGAGGAATTCCTCCCCTCCGGCGGGTATCATCTGAACGAGGGCATCGAGATCTGCAAGCTGGTCGAGCGATATGGCGCAGACGCCATCAATGTGACGGTAGCCGGAACCGGATGTCGCTACGGCCAGAGCCTGGAGCCCGTCTCCTATCGTCAGGGGTGGCGCAGGCACCACGCCGCCGCCGTGCGCAGAAGCGTCGGCATTCCCGTGATCGGGGTCGCCGTCGTCCGGGAGCCGGCCTTTGCGGAGCAAATGCTCACAGAGGGCGACGTTGATTTTGTCGGCTCCGCCCGGGCGTTTCTGGCCGATCCCGAGTGGGGCAGCAAGGCCCAAAACGGTCAGGAGCAGGACATCCGCAGGTGCATCTCCTGCCTGAAATGTATTCAGGGCATTGTTCAGGGGGAGGGCATCGGCTGCTCCGTCAACCCCGCGTGCGGACGAGAGGCCGCAGCGAATCAGACGCGCTGTGACGGAGCGCATCGCCGCGTCGTGGTGATCGGCGGCGGCCCGGCCGGAATGCAGGCCGCCCTCACCGCGGCAAAGCGCGGCTTTGCCGTGACGCTTTTGGAGCAGCAGGAGCATCTGGGCGGGCAGCTCTTTCTGGCCGCCCAGGCTCCACACAAAGAGAAATACCATTGGTATATCCAGTACATGGCCCGGCAGCTGGAGGCACAGGCGGTGGATGTGCGCACCTGCGTAACCGCGGATGCGGATCTGATCGCCTCCTTCGATCCCTGGGCCGTGATCGACGCCTCCGGCGCCACGCCGATCATCCCGGAGCATTTCGGTGCCAACCAGCCCTTTGTCCACACGCCGGATGAGATTCTCTCCGGCAAGGTCACGCTGGAGAATCGAAACGTTGTGATCGTCGGCGCCGGCATGACCGCCCTGGAGACCGCAGAATACCTGTGCGAACGGGACAATTTCGTCACCCTGATCGCGCGAAGCGACCGCATTGCGCGCAATGCCTATGCGACCCAGGTCACCGACGTCACAAAGCATCTGGACGCCCATGATGTCGTCTATCTGACCTCCACCGTCCCAGAGCGCGTTGAGGACGGCTCCGTCGTCCTCCGGGATGCGAGGACTGGGGAACACACCACCCTGCCCGCGGATGCGGTCGTCCTCGCCCTGGGGGTGCGCAACAGCGGCATGCTGAGCCAATCGCTCCGCGAGCGCTTTCCCCGCGTCTACACCATCGGCGACGCCCAAAAGAGCGGCCGCATTTTTGACGCCGTCTCAGCGGGATACGCAGCCGCTCTGGGGCTCTGACCTCTTCGCCGCCCGCTCCGAGCGTTCCCTCGATCCTCCGGATCACAGGACAAAGCAATGATCAAACAAAAAATGCAGGATGCGACGTGTCGCATCCTGCAAATCTTTTCCATCATTCATCCCCCACGCTTTCTTGATCCCCCAATCCGGCCCAAGCCGAAAATGCCCGCAGCACGTCATACGGAACCGTCGCCAGATAACTGCTCACGGCGGCGATCCAGACTTCACCGGATTCCGGGGCAGCATAGATGGCATGCAGCACCGCCTCGGTCTGGGGTGCCAGTTTGGCCTCCATGTCCGGGACAAACCGCTCCATGTACGCCGATAAATCCGCATCCGTCAACCATTCGTGGTAATGGCCGAGCAGCATCAGGGGAAACACGGTGGTAATGCCGTAAAAGTACTGCTCCCGCTCTTCGGCGCTCAACCCGTCGGCCCAGTCGGCATGCCTAATCAGCTCGTCTGCGCTGTGGGCCAGATGCCCCTCGTGATCCGTGCGCAAAAAAGCTTGAACCTCTTTCATTTCGCATCCCTCTTATATTGCGCCGCCACATGATCTGCCGCCAGGCGGCCGGAGGCCAGTCCATAGCCCAGATTTCCGCCCCACATCTCGTAGTCGTGTCCGGTCCAGCCGGCGGTAACCGCGCCGCCGGCGTACAGGCCGGGGATCGGCCTGTTGTCTGCGGCCCGAATCACCTGAAAATGGTGGTTCACAACAACCGGCCCGATGGTCTCCACCATCAAGGGGAAGAACTTGCAGACATAATAGGGTTCCGTGGTCAGCGGCATCATACGGTCGCCCGGCTTCAGGAATTCCTCATCTTTTCCATTTGCGCAATAGCTGTTATAATCAACAATGGTGGAGCGGAAGGTGTCGGCATCGCAGCCGATCCAGGCGGCAATCTCCTCCAGGGACTGGGCGATCAGGCACTGATCGGGCAGCTTCTGCGCCATCTTCTCCAATTGTCCTCTGACCTTCGGGTCTCCGGGCTGGAGGAATTCATTGCTCACCTGGGGAGAGGGGTGCTGGATCAGATCCTGCATCATGGTCTCGTCCATCATGCTATAGCCGCACATCCCGGGCTGGGCCACCAGCAGATTGGCGTTGGTGTGCTCATGGGCGGTGCTCTCATCGCAGAAGCGCACACCGTCCCGGTTGACCCAGACCGCATTGGCATACATGCTGATCCGGTGGGGCGCATTCTGATGGGCAAAGCTGAATCCGCTCTCCTTGCACAGCGTGGCCTTGGGGGCCAGCTTTGCGCCAACCTGCTCCGCCATAGAAACGCCGTCGCCGGTAAACCGCAGGGCATCGGTGACATAGTCCGCGGGGTCGTACTGGTCGGAGAAATAGAGGGCCATCAGCGCATCATTGCCCATAAAGCCGCCCGGAGAGAGGAACACCGCTTTGGTTTCAATGAGCACCTCGTCCCCGTCCTTGTCAACGCCCTTCACGCCCCGGATCGCGCCGGACTCGTCCAGCAGCAGCTCGGTCGCCGGAGTGTTGGTCAGCACAACGCCGCCCTTCTCTACGAGCTCCTTCTTCATCTGATCCAAAACCCTGGCATAGCTGCCCGGAGCGCCCGCCCCAACAATACTGTTTCCCATCACGGGGTTGAACTCGTATTCGATCCCTTTGGTGCGCAGCCAGGCAAGGTTGTCTGCCGAGCTGTCAATAAATGCCCTCAGCTGCCGGGGGTTCACGCCATCATAATGATGGAAGCGGATCAATTCTTTATAAACATCCTCCCCGTGCAGCGTAACCCCCGCCTTTTCATGGGTGTAGGCATCCGCCGCAAAGACATAGCCCCCCGCCATCCGGGCGTTGCCTCCGGGGAAGGGCCGCTTATCCATCAGGATCACCGAGGGGATCCCTTGTTCCACGGCCTCCAACGCCGCGGGCATTCCGGCGGCTCCGCCGCCGATGACAACAAAATCGGCCTGATATATTTTTGCCATAATCAAACACGCTCCTCGCTTTTCTTGCATCAGTTTTTGTATGTGCAGCGTGTGCTCCGACCGGTACGATGGATGCACACCGTTTCTGGGCTCTATGGTAATCATCATCTGCCATCCCGTCTAATATCCTTTTGGTCAGAACCGATCGAATTTGCGCATTGATTCTGCATTATCGGGTGTTTTTATGCTGCTTTTAATGCAGTTTTTGCATCGAAAATGACTTTATCGTCATTGGACTGCATTGCTTCTGGCCGCTATACTAGGCCATGTCACCAAGACACAAATCGATTTGCCGCACCGCAAACAAAAAGAGAAATTGAGAGGAGCTCATGTCATGATTGCCATACAAGTCATCTCTGTCATCGCAATCTCCGCCCTGCTGATCTATATGCTCTTCAAGGGTTGGAATCCCATCATCGCACCGCTGCTGGCGGCCTGTCTGGTCGCCATCTTTAACGGCTCCAACATCATGTCCAGCCTGGCTGATGTCTACATCCCCGGCTTCAACCAGATGATCACGATGTTCTTCCCCTACATGGTCAAGGTCGCCAAAAAGGCGGCCGCCGACTCCAACGGCCTTCTTCCCGCCTGCCGCACGCTGATCAACGCCATCGGCTCCGGTGCACAGGATGGCGGCGGGGCAATTCTGCTGATCGCCTCTGGCTCTGCCTTTGCCGTTGTGCTGAGCGCCTCCAACGGCTGCGCCGTCATTATGGGCTGGGCCACATGAAGGCTGTTCGCCGCGGCGGTCATATTGCCGATTCGGGCGACCGCAAGGAAGTATTCCAACTGCAAAAAATCCATGGTGCGTTCCTTTCTCTCTACAGGTGAAGCCATTCCCACTACTGTATATCTAATCCTTATATCAATCCAATATCAAGCGGGAATCGCGGATTTTATTCATTTTCTGCATTGAATGTCAAGAGGGATTCCATTAAA